>JALRJD010000316.1 GCA_023255165.1 Porticoccaceae bacterium
AATTAACCGCGATCAAGCCCGAGAAGAAGGACCATATCATAGTCACGACGGCCTCTGGGCCGAGCATAGCAGGCTCTTCCTCGGCTTCGATCGCCAGCAGGCGGTGTCCCCGCGCCCAGAGCGCCTCGCCGCGGGCCTCGAGGAGCTCGGCCATCCGCGAGTGCCAGGCCGCGGGGATGACCAAAAATAGTGCGCCCTTCAGCGCCGGCAGAGTTTAATGAGTCGGAGGATGTAGTCATTGGCAGAGGGATTCCTTAATAGGCGCTGCAGCGGGCACGGCATTTATTATTGATGTGGTGAGTCATTTTATAGAGCGCTTTGACTGTTGCAATGCTTTTCACCCGTCGCCCGTCGCTATTGGCGCCCCATAGCCGGTAGTTGGCACCAATGACCAAGACGCAAAATACCCATCTGGATATGCTAAATTTGAGTCAAGTAAACACCATAAAAAGAGCTTACCGCCATGTCTCAAAGCAATGCCTCCCAGCCTGTTCAGGAAACCACCGAACAGCGTGAATTTCGTGCTCAGGTCGCCGCCTGGCTGGAGCACAATCGCCCCGCTGATCCCGGATTTCTATTGCCGCAAACTTTTATGGAAGTGGGCTCTGAACCGGTTCTCGAGTTCCTTCGCGAATGGCAGCACAAAGTCTGGTCTGCCGGCTATCTGGGCATGGCCTGGCCAAAACAGTATGGCGGCCAGGGTATGGCGCCCGACTTTCAGCGCATCGCCAATGAGGAGATGAAACGCTTGCAGGTGCCGATCTGCTTTAACGTGATTGGCCTCGGCTGGGCCGGCCCGTTGATTCTCGATATCGGCAGCGACTACGAAAAAGAGAAACACCTTAAAGGCATACTCAACGCCGAGGATATCTGGTGCCAGGGCTTCTCGGAGCCCAATCACGGTTCCGATCTCGGCAGCATCCAGACCCGCGCCGAGCGCGATGGCGACGACTATATAATCAACGGCAGCAAAATCTGGACGACCATGGGCAACTACGCCAAATATATGATTTTGCTGGCCCGCACCGATCCCCAGGCCGAACGCCGCTACAACGGCCTGTCGTTTTTTCTGGCGCCGATGCACGCAGAGGGCATCAGTACCCAGCCGATTAAAAAGATCACCGGCGAATACGGCTTCACCGAAACCTTTTTTACCGATACCCGCATCCCTGCCAACTGCCTGATGGGCGAGGAAGGCCAGGGCTGGCGTATCGCCATGAAAACCTTGCAGTACGAGCGTGGCGCTGAAGCCGGTGCCGCTGGCGGCATCTCAATGCTGTCGATCGTCATGGATGATGTTCTGCGCATGGCTGAAGAGATCGAACGCGAGGGCAAACCGCTGCTGCAGGATCCGATTACCCGCGACAGTCTGGTTAAATTATTAATTGAAGAGCGCGCCCTCTATCTGGCCGAAAAACGCGCAGAGATTCCGGCGCTGTGCCGCGACTATCCCAACTCGCTGCCGCTGTCATCAAAGCTGCGCAGCACCGAATTCTTTCGCCGTATGCGCCAATACGCCCTCACACTTCAGGGCGCCAGCGGCTCGCTCTACGTCGGCGACGACCATGCCATCGGCGGCGGCTTCTGGCAGCGCGCCTATCTAAACAATTTCTCGACCACCATTGGCGGTGGCACCAGTCAGGTACAGGCCAATATTGTCGGCGAACATATTCTCGGCCTGCCGAAAGACTAAGGGAAATCAGCATGACAACATCGACCAAAACCGCGCTCAGCTTTAGCGACGAACAGGCCATGCTGCTCGACAGCGCCAGTGATTTCTGCCGCGACCAGTCACCGATCAGCGCCGTGCGTGAACTACTCAGCTCGGACAGCGGATTTAACCCCGAGGTCTGGAAACAGATGGTAGCGCTGGGCTGGAGCGGCATTGCCATTCCCGAACAGTATGGCGGCTTTAATCTAGGCATTGGCGCCACTGTGCCAGTTGCCGAGGTAATGGGTCGGCATATGCTCTGCGCACCGTTTATCTCGACCACCCTGGCTGCCCAGGCGATATTGCGCGGCGGCTCTGAAACACAGCGCCAGCGCTGGCTGCCCGCTGTGGTTGCCGGCAGCATCGGCAGCCTGGCGCTGCTGGATAACGAAGACTGGGGTGGTGGCCTGTGCGCGGTCAGCGCCGCGGATCAAGGGCAACAGCTGCTGCTCTCGGGGAGTAAAGTACTGGTCGCCGACGCCACAGTGGCCGACTTTTTTGTGCTCTCGATTTGCCACAATGGTTCACCGGCGCGGGCCATTGTCGAAGCATCCCAGCTTCCCGCCGGCGCCATTCGCGCCAACACATTAATTGATGAAACCAAACGCGCA
>JALRJD010000029.1 GCA_023255165.1 Porticoccaceae bacterium
CGAAGCGTTAATGACGTTGTTGTAGTAGACCTTCCCATCAGCCTTCTCCGTCTTCTTAGTTCGGAACGAACCCTCAATGGCACGTCGAACCTGATCCGCGCTCAGTCTTGAGCCACCGCGAATATGGTTGACACCCAGCACACTGGAGGGTCCCGACACCTTTGACGCCAGCACTATCTCATTGCGCTTGCCAGTCTGTCGCAACCATTCACCAACATAGGATTCGGTGCGCCCAGAGGTTTCCGCGCGCGCGGGAACCGGATACATCTCCGCCACATCAATCAGATTAATGCCCTTTGCAACCGCATAATCCATCTGCTCACAAGCTTCCGCCTCGGTGTTCTGTTCACCCCAGGTCATGGTTCCCAACCCAACCAACGACACTTCTATATCAGTGTTTCCCAATTTTTTGTATATCATGCTTTTTTATCCGGATAAGTGTGTCGGGCAGTCTAGCGAACTATCAGTCGATAACAAATAGGCTACGCTTGAGCAGATCATTTGAAACCGCATCGGGCAGTACTTGATCGACGGCTATTTGATCGAAGGCTATTTGATTGAATGCTATTTAGAAAGTTGCGTAAAACCAGGCAGGCTCTTAGACTCAACGGCTTAACTCAGGGCAGCAGATAAATGACATTGGACATCCCCAAAAACTCGGTCGGCATCGTGTCGGCAGAAAAGGTTCTCATCGACAAACCGCTCACTCTGGCCTGCGGCGTGGTGCTGCCCAGCCACGAACTGATGGTCGAGACCTACGGCACGCTAAATGCCGACAAGAGCAATGCACTGTTAATCTGTCACGCTCTGAGCGGCAGCCATCACGCCGCCGGATTCCACGAGGGTGACGACAAACCGGGCTGGTGGGACAGCTACATCGGCCCCGGCAAACCGATGGACACCAACCGCTTTTTTGTTGTTTCACTAAATAATATTGGCAGCTGCTTTGGCAGCACCGGCCCCACCTCAATCAACCCGCAAACCGGCGAACCCTGGGGGGCGCAGTTCCCGGCCCTGCGCGCCAGAGACTGGGTTGAGTCGCAGCGCCTGCTGATGGAACATTTCGGCATTCAGCGCTGGGCGGCTGTGGTGGGCGGCAGCCTCGGCGGCATGCAGGCCATGCGCTGGGCTCTGGAGCATCCGGACAAACTGGCCAATAGCATTGTTATCGCATCGTCGATGAAGCTGTCGGCGCAGAATATCGCTTTTAATGAAATTGCCCGCCGCGCAATCAAGTCGGACCCCGAGTTCCGCGACGGCAACTATCTGCAGCACAACACGGCGCCGCGCCGCGGTCTGGCACTGGCGCGCATGATTGGCCATGTCACCTATTTGTCGGATGAACTGATGGGCCAAAAATTTGGCCGCGAACTGCGCTCCGGAGACTTCGCCCAGGGCGAAGCGGAGCCAGTCGAGTTTCAGATCGAGAGCTACCTTAACTATCAAGGTGATAAATTTTCCGGCGACTTTGATGCCAACTCCTACATTCTGATCACCAAGATGCTCGACTACTTTGACCTGTCGCGGGAGTATCAAAACGACCCAGTGCAGGCCTTCGGTCATGCCAACTGCGACTTTCTGGTTGTCTCGTTTAGCAGCGACTGGCGCTTTGCCCCGCAACGCTCCCGCGAGATCACCGATGCCTTGATCGCGGCAGGCAAAAACGTCTCCTACGCCGAAGTCGAATCGGACCAGGGCCACGATGCCTTCCTGTTGCCCAATCCGCGCTATGAAGCGGTGCTTGGCAACTACCTCAGCAGAGTCGCCGATCAGCTGGAGGGCGCGGTATGAATATGGAACTGATTAACAGCCCGGTCCGCAACTGGGTTAACGCCAACTCTCGCGTTCTCGACCTCGGCTGCGGCGATGGCACATTGCTGGCGGAGTTGCAGCAAAGTCTGAAAGTTCGCGGTTACGGGCTTGAGATAGACCCGACCTCGATCAACCAGTGTGTCGCCAAAGGGGTCAATGTGGTCGAGCAGGATCTCAATAAAGGTCTGGAAAATTTTGCCGACAACAGCTTCGACACCGTGATTATGACTCAGGCATTGCAGGCGATGCGCTACCCCCACCTGGTGCTCGACGAAATGCTGCGCATTGGCAGCGAATGTATTATCACCTTCCCCAATTTCGGCCACTGGAAAGCCCGCGCCTACCTGACATTGCGCGGCCGCATGCCGGTGACCAAACAGCTGACCTATCAGTGGTACGACACCCCCAACATCCACTTTTTTACCTACAGCGATTTCGAAACCCTGTGTCGCGAACGCGATATAAAAGTGTTGCACAAGCAATTTGTCGGTGAACATTTCCCCGACCGGCAACTCAAAAATGTGTGGCCCAATCTGTTTGCTGAGACAGCCGTATACCATCTCAGCAAGTAACCGATTGCGACCTGTCTGGCTTTTCATTTTTTTCCTTCAAGGAGGAACCCATGAAAAATTTACTGACACTGACAATTCTTCCAGCATTTGCGGCACTGCTATCTCTGGCCATGCCAGCCATAGCAGCCAATGATGACGAAAAAACCTACAAAAAATTTGGCGAGTACAATATTTTTTACAGCGCCTTCAACAGCACCTTTATCGATCCGGATATCGCCGTCGCCAACAAGATCGTCCGCGGCAAAGACAAAGGCCTGGTCAATATCGCCGTGGTGGTTGGTTCGGGGAGCGGCAAGCCCGCGGCTATTTCAGGTAGCGTCTCGAATATCTTTCAGATGGCTCAGGCGCTGAAGTTTGTCGAAGTGCGCGAACAGAATGCCGTCTATTACCTGGCGCCATTTGAATTTGAACACGAGGATTTTCTGACCTTTAAAATTTCCGTGCGGCCCGACCCGGACAAGCCGGCCTATGAACTGAAGTTCCAGAAAAAAATGTACCACGACTAAAACAGCCTGGGTGCTTAAGGAGTCCGGTTTGAAAATTGTATTGGCCAGCGGCAACGCCGGAAAAATCAGAGAACTGCAGGAAATGCTGGCCGAACTGGATATGCAGATTGTGCCGCAGCGCGAGTTGAATATCGGTGATATCGAAGAGACCGGACTCTGCTTTGTTGAAAATGCCATTCTCAAAGCACGCCATGCGGCATCCGAATCAGGGCTGCCCGCCATTGCCGACGACTCCGGCCTGGAAGTAGACCTTCTCAACGGCGCGCCCGGCATCTACTCCGCGCGCTTTGCCGGAGAAACCGCAACCGACGCCAGTAACAATCGCAAACTGCTGGAACTGCTCGGCGATGCCCCACTGCAACAGCGCAGCGCTCGCTACCAATGCGTGATTGTTTATATGCGCCATGCTACCGATCCCACCCCGATTATCTGCCAGGGCAGCTGGGAGGGGCATATTGCGCTGGAAGCGAAAGGCGATGGCGGTTTTGGCTATGACCCGCTTTTTTATCTGCAGGAACTCAACTGTCACGCCGCGGAAATTGATAAGCAACAGAAAAACCTGATCAGCCACCGCGGCAAGGCAATGGCCGAATTGCTCGCCAAGCTGGCGGCCGACACGGCAACAAGAGCCACTGCTCATTAACAGCATCACCGAACTACCGCCGCTGTCGCTGTATGTGCATATTCCCTGGTGTGTGCGCAAATGCCCCTACTGTGATTTTAATTCTCATGCCGCGGGCAACAGCATTCCCGAGCAGGCCTATATCGCGACATTGGTCGCCGACCTTAAGCAAGACCAACAGTGGGCTCAGGGTAGAAAGCTGACCTCGATCTTTTTTGGCGGCGGCACCCCGAGCCTGTTTTCGGCTGCCGGTATAGGCGATATTCTCAACGCCGCTGAGCGCACGATCGGTTTTGAAGCCAATATCGAAATTACATTGGAAGCCAACCCGGGCACAGCGGAACAGGAAAAATTTAGCGGCTTTCGACAGGCTGGCATCAACCGTCTGTCGCTTGGCATTCAGAGTTTTAATGATCAGCATTTGCAACAACTCGGCCGCATTCATGATGGCGAGCAGGCACTTTCCGCCATCGCAACCGCGCGGCGAGCCGGGTTTGAAAATTTTAATCTCGACCTGATGCACGGCCTTTCAGGCCAAACCGCCGAGCAGGCCGCCAGCGATCTGCAGCGGGCAATTGATAGCGGTGCAAGCCATATTTCCTGGTATCAGCTGACCATTGAACCCAACACCGAGTTCTATTCACGGCCACCGCAGTTGCCAGAGGAAGATACCTTGGCCGCTATCCAGCGGACCGGCATGGCGCTGCTCGACGAGCATGGTTTTGGCCAATACGAAGTGTCCGCGTTTGCGCAGCCGGGCAAATGCTCGCAACATAACCTTAACTATTGGCAGTTTGGCGACTATCTGGGCATTGGCGCCGGCGCCCATGGCAAGATCAGCCTGCCCGACACCGGCGAGATAGTGCGCACCAGCAAAACCCGCCAGCCCGACAACTATCTGGCCCGAGATCCACGCACTCTGGCAAAGCAAAAAGCCATACCCCACGACGAGCTGGCACTGGAATTTATGATGAACGCCCTGCGACTGCGTGAAGGTGTGCCAGCAAGCTATTTCAACTCGCGCACCGGCTTGGAGGATTCGAGCATTGCCAAACAGCTCGCGCGACTGCAGTCTCAGGGGCTGATGGAGACCGATCCGCAACATTACCGCGCCACCGGGTTGGGTTATCAATTCCTTAACAGCCTGTTGCAGGGCTTTTCATAGCTTCTCGTTCCTAGCTGCTCGTTCCTAGCTTCTCGTTGTTAGCGGCTTTACTTACCGTAGGGTTAGGGTCAGTGGCATAAATTTG
>JALRJD010000209.1 GCA_023255165.1 Porticoccaceae bacterium
TTCTTGCCGCTGACCATTACGTGGTTCATAAATTTGGCCAGGGTGACATTTCCAAACTTGGGGTCTGGCAGAATGTCGCGCTTTGCCGCTACTCTTCTTCTTGGCATCGTTTTGCCCTTCTCTTCAGGTTTCTTCCAGGGATAGGCCCTGGCCTTACTTGGTTGTTTTACCGATTATTCGCAACTCGTCTTTCTGGTGCTTAGCCTTTGGGGCGCTTGGTACCATACTTTGAACGACGCTGTGTACGACCGTTAACACCCGCTGTATCCAAAGTACCGCGTACCGTGTGGTAGCGAACACCTGGAAGATCTTTTACACGACCACCACGAATCAACACAACGCTGTGCTCTTGCAGGTTGTGTCCCTCACCACCAATGTATGAAGTTACTTCAAAACCACTGGTTAAACGGACACGACAAACCTTACGCAATGCAGAGTTTGGCTTCTTCGGAGTTGTTGTGTAAACGCGGGTACATACACCACGGCGCTGCGGACAGGCCTGAAGTGCTGGTACGTCACTTTTACTGACTTTGCGTTTTCTCGGCTTACGAACCAACTGGTTGATCGTTGCCATGCAATTTTTCTCCAAAAATAAAAAACACCTTCCGGGGAAGGCCATACATTCCTTGAATCCTGTCGCCAAACCGACTGCGGGACCCAAAAGGGAGCGGCATTCTAAATACCGCACATCCGGGAGTCAAGCGGGCATTCCGTTTATCGGTTTGCCCGCGAGGTCCCTTATTCTTCCGACATATCCAGGCTTAACGCTTCGCTCAAGGCCGCTTCGACATCCGCTGCAGTCATTGCAGTGTCTGCCATAGAGTTGGCTTCACGGGTTTTGCGTCGCTGGGCGTGGTAGGCAAGACCAGTTCCCGCAGGAATCAGTCGACCCACAACCACGTTCTCTTTCAGGCCGCGCAACGGATCGGCTTTGCCGGTAACTGCCGCTTCGGTGAGCACTCGCGTAGTCTCCTGGAAAGAGGCCGCCGAGATAAAGCTCTCGGTTGCCAGTGACGCCTTGGTGATACCGAGCAGCTGACGGTCAAACTTGGCGGGCTGCAAGCCCTCTTGACGCAGACGCTCGTTCTCTTCCAGGACACGCATATATTCAACCTGTTCACCGCGAATCAAACTGGAATCACCCATTTCGGTGATCTCAACTTTGCGCAGCATCTGGCGAATAATCACCTCTACGTGCTTGTCGTTAATTTTTACACCCTGGAGGCGATACACTTCCTGGATCTCATTGACGATATATTTGGCCAGTTCGCTGATACCCTTAAGACGCAAAATATCGTGTGGCGTTGGTGGCCCATCGGAGATCACTTCACCCTTCTCGACGTGCTCACCTTCGAACACACCCAGAGTACGCCACTTGGGAATCAACTCTTCGTATTGCAGCTTGCCGTTTGGCAGTGGCTGACCATCATCCGGAGTAATCACCAAACGCAGTTTGCCTTTGGTCTCTTTACCCAGGGTAACAGTACCGGTGATTTCGGCCAGGATAGCGGGATCTTTTGGCTTGCGCGCTTCAAACAGATCGGCAACCCGTGGCAGACCACCGGTGATGTCCTTGGTACCGCCAGACTCTTGCGGAATACGCGCAATAATCTCACCGATGTCGATGGTGTCACCGTCAGCGATATTGATGCTGGCGTTGGCAGGCAGTGGGTAGTGGGCTGGAACTGTTGAGTTCGGGAACTGCAGCTCTTTGCCTTTCTTGTCGGTCAACGAGATCATTGGCTTAAGATCTTTACCCGCCGCTGGTCGCTCGTTAGGGTCGATAACCGAGATGCTGGTCAGACCAGTCATATCATCAGTTTGCTGACGGACGCTGAGGCCCTCTTCCATACCGGAGAAGGCAACTTTACCCGCCACTTCACTGACGATCGGATGGGTGTGTGGATCCCAGGTGGCGATAACATCGCCAGCGGTTACCTTGGAGCCATCCTTGATTTTGATCATCGCGCCATAAGGGAGTTTATAGCGCTCGCGCTCACGGCCATTTTCGTCGGCAATTGCCAGCTCACCAGAGCGGGAAACGGCAATCAGATAACCCGACTTGTTCTCAACTGTCTTCAGGTTGACCAGACGTGCAACACCGTCCTGCTTCACTTTCACACTGTCGACGGCAGAGGCCCGAGATGCCGCACCACCGATGTGGAAGGTACGCATGGTCAGCTGTGTGCCCGGCTCACCGATAGACTGGGCAGCGATAACACCCACTGCTTCACCCTGGTTGACGCGATGTCCGCGCGCCAGATCACGACCGTAACAGGCGGAACAGATGCCGTGTCTGACTTCACAGGTGATTGGCGAGCGCACGGTGACTTCATCGATGCTCATCTTCTCAATGTGCACAACCCACTGCTCGTCAATCATGGTGCCAGCTGGAACGGCAATTTCTTCGCTGCCTGGCTTGTTGACGTCTTTGGCCACAATTCGACCGAGGATGCGATCACCGAGAGATTCGATAATATCGCCGCCTTCAATAACCGGCGTCATCAACAGACCTTCGGTGGTGCCACAGTCAACTTCTGTTACCACCACATCCTGGGCAACATCCACCAGTCGCCGAGTCAGGTAACCCGAGTTGGCTGTTTTCAGTGCAGTATCGGCAAGACCCTTACGCGCACCGTGAGTGGAGATAAAGTACTGCAGTACGTTAAGACCTTCACGGAAGTTTGCGGTAATGGGCGTCTCGATAATCGAGCCGTCCGGACGCGCCATCAGACCACGCATACCGGCAAGCTGTCGAATCTGCGCTGGGGAACCACGAGCACCGGAGTCGGCCATCACAAAGACCGAGTTGAAAGAGTCTTGCTCTTCTTCCTCACCTTTGCTGTTGGTCACTGATTCAGTGCTGATGCCTTTCATCATCGATTTCGCAACGCGGTCATTGGCCTGGGACCAGATATCGATAACCTTGTTGTATTTCTCACCCTGAGTTACCAGACCGGAGGCGAACTGAGATTCAATCTCGCGAACCTGGTCGTCAGCGGCAGAGATAATATCGTGCTTGTCGTCGGGGATAACGAAGTCGTTAACACCGATCGAGACACCGGAACGGGTGGAGAAGTCAAAACCGGTGTACATCAACTGGTCGGCAAAGATAACCGTATCTTTGAGACCAACACGTCGGTAGCACTCATTGATCACGGTTGAGATAGCCTTTTTGACCATTGGCTTGTTGACCAATTCAAACGGCAGGCCCTGGGGCACAATTTTCCACAGCAGCGCACGGCCAACAGTGGTGTCAGCCAGGGTGGTCTCTTCGCTGCGCTCGCCGGTGACTTCGTCGACCAGCACTTCAGTGATACGCACTTTGACGCGCGCCTGCAGATCAACCTGACCCGAGTAGAATGCGCGGGACACTTCAAGACCGTCGGCAAACACCATGCCTTCGCCGCGGGCGTTAACCTTGTGGCGGGTCATATAGTAGAGACCCAATACCACGTCTTGGGAGGGAACGATAATCGGCTCACCGGATGCGGGTGACAGAATATTGTTGGTCGACATCATCAGCGCGCGGGATTCCATCTGCGCTTCAATAGTCAACGGCACGTGAACCGCCATCTGGTCACCGTCGAAGTCAGCGTTATAGGCCGCACACACCAATGGGTGCAACTGAAT
>JALRJD010000210.1 GCA_023255165.1 Porticoccaceae bacterium
CCCAGTCTGAGCCAGAGCCAGAGCCAGAGCCAGAGCAATCTGAGCCGCTTCAGCCCGATCCCGTTCTATCTGCGCCAGATGTGCCTAAACCAGAGCCTGAAGCCCCTAAGCCAATTACGCTGCAACAGCTTAATCCGGATAACTGGATTGCTCTGCGCCGCCAGCTGACTATCGGTGCGTCGCTGGGGGAAATTGCCAGCCACTGCCTCTATCTTGGCCGTCAGGGCAGCCAGTTAAGGTTTCTGATCGACAGTGACAATAACAGCCTCTACGACGATGCCCACCAGCAGCAGTTTAGTGAGGCTTTGAGCGACTATTTTCAGCAGCCGGTTAGCGTTGAAATTACATTGGGTGTGGCGGAAAAAGAGACTCCCCGCGCGGCCAGCACCAGAGAGAAGGCCGAACGTCTGGCCGCAGCCGTAGAGACTCTCAACAGTGATCCGGCAGTGATTAAATTTAAACAGCTTTTCGATGGTGTGCTGGACGAAAGTTCGGTGCAGCCGATTGATTAGCGCTGACAGCAATAAAGAGTGAACTATGGATATCAATGAATTAATGAAACAGGCCCAGCAGATGCAGGGCAAAATGGCGGAGATGCAAGCTCAGGCGGCCAGTGCTGAGGTAACCGGCGAGTCCGGCGCCGGTATGGTTAAGGTGGTGATGACCGGGCGCCACGATGTGCGCAAGGTGACCCTCGACCCGTCGCTGATGCAGGAAGAGAAAGAATTTCTCGAGGATCTTTTGGCCGCGGCGGTAAACGATGCGGTGCGTAAAGTGGAAGCCCAGAGCAAAGATGCCCTGAGTAAAATGACTGGCGGCCTGGATTTACCCGCCGGTTTTAAAATGCCGTTTTAACCCTTGTCACTATTGCCATTAAAAAGGTCAGCCTGTGTACGGTAACTTAATTGATCAACTGATTGAATCTCTGCGTGTGTTACCCGGCGTCGGCGCCAAGTCGGCGCAGCGTATGGCGTTGCACCTGCTCGAGCGGGATCGTGTTGGCGCCACACGCCTTGCCGAAATGCTTGTCGAGTCGGTAGAGAAGATCGGTCGCTGCGGCGAATGCCGCACCCTGACTGAGCACGAATTCTGTACCATCTGCCGCAATGAGCGGCGTCTGCCGGAACAGGTCTGCGTGGTCGAAAGCCCGGCGGATCTCTATGCCATAGAGCAGGCGGGCAGCTTTCGCGGCAAATATTTTGTGCTGCTCGGCCACCTGTCGCCCATTGATGGCATTGGTCCCGAGCAGTTGGGTATCGATCAGTTGCTGGAGCGGCTGAAACAGGGTGTCGTCACAGAGTTGATTCTGGCCACCAATTTGACGGTTGAGGGCGAGGCGACGGCACACTTTATTGCTGACAAAGCCAAGGCGCTAGGTGTCGAGGTGTCGCGAATTGCCTATGGCGTGCCGATGGGCGGTGAGCTGGAATATGTTGATGGCGGCACATTGAATATGGCACTGCAGAGCCGCAAGTCGCTGTAACTAACAGGGTTAAGATGACCGATTTAAAGACTGAGAATTCAAACGCGACAATTCACTGGATTGACAGCAACCAACAGTTGGCCGCGATCTGCGATCAGCTGCGTGGGGCTACCGAGCTGGCTATCGACACCGAGTTTATGCGCAGCGACACCTATTTTGCCAAGCTGGCGCTGATTCAGCTCTCCGATGGTGAGCAGTGCTGGTTGATTGATGTGCCCGCGATCGAGCAGTTGCAGCCTTTGAAGCAATTGTTGTCTGGCGAGCAGCTGACGCTGATCTTCCACGCCTGTGGCGAAGACCTTGAAGTGCTCGATCAAGCGCTCGGGTTGCGGCCAACCAAACTGTTTGATTCCCAGGTGGCGGCGGGACTGGTCAATGTTGGCTACTCCATGGGCTATGCGCGCCTGGTCAATGAACTGTTGCAGGTTGAGCTGGGCAAGGAAGATACCCGCTCCGACTGGTTGCTGCGGCCATTGAGTGAGCGCCAAAAGCAGTATGCCGCCGACGATGTTTACTACCTGTTTAAACTTTACAAATTATTGCATGCCTCGCTGCAACAGCAGGGCCGTGTGGACTGGTTTGCCGAAGAGATGCAGGCCGTTCTCGAGGCGGCTGCCGAGCGTCGCGCCGCGGTGGATTATTACCTGCGAGTTAAAGGTGCCTGGCGTCTCAATGAAAAGTCGCTGGCGGTGCTTCGGCAGCTCTGCGAATGGCGAGAAGAGACCGCTCGCAGCCTCGACAAGCCTCGCTCCCACATCGTTAAAGACAATGTGCTGCTGGAGTTGGCTGACACCCAGCCGACCCGCATGGGCCAGTTGCATCAAATTGATGATTGGTATTCGCGTTCGGTTAAGCGCTTTGGCGAGCAGGTGCTGCAACAGATCGCCGATGTGGATCAGAGTAATCCGCCGCAAGAGCTGCCGCAGCCACTGCCTCGCGCGGTCAATGAAGTGATGAAAAAAATGCGTGTGAGTCTCAATGATGTCGCCGAGCAGCACGAGATCCCCAAAGAGTTGATGTGCAATAAAAAAGAACTTGAGTCGATTTTGCGCAGCGCCTCGGAAGGTGAATGCCAATGGCCGGCGCGGCTGACTGAAGGGTGGCGTGGCGCCATGGTTGTACCGGCGCTGCAGCTGGTATTGGATAACAGTGATCTATGATGAATACAGCCGAAAAAGTACTCTGCGATATTTACAAGACAGACAAAAAGCAGGAGATGTATCTCTATGTGGCCCGCGAAGATGGCCTTGAGCGTCTGCCCGAGCCGCTGCTGCAACAGTTTGGCAAGCCGATACTGGTCACCACTCTGGTGCTGACAGAGAACAAAAAACTGGCGCGGGCCGATGTGTGTCAGGTGATGGCCGATATTGCCGATAAGGGTTTTTATCTGCAGCTGCCGCCGTCGCCCTATGAACAGCGCGAGCCCCGCTAATGGCCGCTGAGCCCTGGTGGCAGACCAAGTCGCTGGAACAGATGAGTGACAGCGAGTGGGAGTTGCTCTGTGATGGCTGCGCCAAATGCTGTCTGGTCAAGCTTGAGGATGCAGACACCGAAGAAATCTACTACACCAATGTCAGTTGCCAGCTGCTCGATACCGAATCCTGCCGCTGTGGTGATTACGCCGGGCGCCACAAGATTGTCGAAGACTGCCTGAAACTTGACCGCAGTAATGTCAATCAGTTGGAATGGTTGCCCAACAGTTGCTCTTACCGGCTGCTGGCCGCGGGCAAAAAACTGCCGGACTGGCATCATCTGCGCAGCGGCAGCCACGAAACCATCCATAGCTATGGAGCTTCACTGCGCGGCAGGGTGGTATCGGAACGGGATGTTAAAGACGACGATATTGAAGACCATATTATTAGATGGATTGATTAACCGGGCGGTGGATGATTATGTTTAGCGCTGAAGATTATTTTTTTGGGTGGTTGGCTTACTCGGTGGGCGGCCTGTGTCTTCTCTTCTGCCTCTATTACCTGTTGCGCAGGCTGCGCTTTGCCACGGTGCGCCATGTGCTGCTGCTGATTGCGGCGGCGTTTCTATTTACCCCGGTGACCGCCTATCGCGACGATGCCCATCTGGCGCCGGCGTTTTTTGTCAGTCTCTATGAGGGCGTGTTGCTGAAAGGAGCGGATGACGGTTTTCAGCGCGGTCTGGCGCCGATTATTGCGGTGTTGGTGTTTGCGTTGCTGGTCTATGCGGTGCTGCGGCCGCTGTGGCTAAAGTTTATTGCGCCGCGTTTTTCTCCATCCAGAGCTGCAGCAAGCCATTCTGCTGAGTCAGAACAACAGCCCAATAACCATTAATCCTGGTGACATAGAGCGCCACTGCATTCAGTTGGGTGTTTTGCACAGTTCTTTTGCTCAATACTGGATAGTCATAGTTAGCCGAGGTTTCACTTGAGACGCTGCTCGATCAGCTGCACCATTGGTGGTTTAAAGGCATCGAGCGGGGTTTTGCATTCACCCGGCTGATGATTTTTTTGCCCGGTTTTAGCTTATTATGCGCGGCCAACTCATTTAAAACTCACAATGTGGATTTGGATTCTATGAAATTTGAAGGTACAGACAACTATGTAGCCACCGAAGAGCTGCAGATGGCGGTTAACGCAGCGGTGACATTGCAGCGTCCATTACTGATCAAGGGCGAACCCGGTACAGGTAAAACCCTGCTCGCGGAAGAGGTTGCCAAAGCACTGGGCAAGCCGTTGCTGGCCTGGCATATCAAGTCGACCACCAAGGCCCAGCAGGGTCTCTATGAATACGATGCGGTGTCGCGTTTGCGCGATTCGCAGTTGGGCAACGAGAAAGTCAATGATATCAGCAACTATATCGACAAGGGCAAGCTGTGGCAGGCCTTTACCGCCGACGAGCAGGTGGTGCTGCTGATCGATGAGATCGACAAGGCCGATATTGAATTCCCCAACGACCTGCTGTTGGAACTGGATCGCATGGAGTTTCATGTCTATGAAACCGGTGAAACCATCAAGGCTGTGCAGCGCCCGATTGTGATTATTACCAGTAACAATGAAAAAGAGCTGCCGGATGCGTTTTTGCGCCGCTGCTTTTTCCACTTTATCAGTTTCCCGGATCGCGCCACCATGAAGCGCATTGTCGATGTGCACTTCCCGAAAATTAAAAAGAACCTGGTCGATGAGGCACTGGATATCTTTTTTGATGTGCGCAAGATTCCCGGTCTGAAGAAAAAACCCTCAACCTCCGAGTTGGTCGACTGGTTGAAGCTGGTGATGTCGGACGATATTCCGGAAGATATTTTGACCAATCGCGACCCGACCAAGGCGATTCCGCCGCTGTATGGTGCGCTGCTGAAAAATGAGCAGGATGTGCATCTGCTTGAGCGTCTGGCGTTTATGACTCGTCGCGAAGCGCGGTAGATTTTTCCACTATGCTGATTAACTTTTTTTATACGCTGAAAAAAGCCAATGTTCCGGTATCGATCAAAGAGCTGCTGGATCTGCTGGCAGCGATGGAGCAGAACCTCGCTTTTGGTTCGGTGGATGATTTCTATCTGTTGTCGCGTACCTGCATGGTCAAGGATGAAAAATACTACGACCGTTTTGATCGCGCGTTTGGCGCCTATTTTAAAAATCTCGAAAACCTCGACGATATTATTGAGGCGTTGATTCCGGAAGATTGGCTGCGCAAAGAGTTTGAAAAAAATCTCAGCGATGAAGAGAAGGCCAAAATTGAAAGTCTCGGTGGTCTGGAGAAGCTTATAGAAGAGTTTAAAAAGCGTCTCGAAGAACAGAAAGAGCGCCACTCCGGCGGCAATAAATGGATCGGTACTGGTGGCACATCGCCGTTTGGCAACGGCGGCTTCAACCCTGAGGGTATTCGTGTCGGCGGGGAGGGCGGTCAGGGCAGCGCGGTTAAGGTTTGGGAAGAGCGGCAGTTTCAGGATCTCGATGATTCGGTTCAAATTGGCACACGCAATATCAAGGTTGCGCTGCGCCGCCTGCGCAAGTTTGCCCGCGAGGGGTCAGCGGATCAGCTGGATCTGGACGATACTATTCGCAGCACCGCGCGCAATGCCGGGCTGCTGGATATCAAGATGGTTCCGGAACGCCACAATGCGGTCAAGGTACTGATCTTCTTTGATATTGGCGGCTCCATGGACCCCTATGTGCGTCTCTGTGAAGAGCTTTTTTCGGCGGCAAAAACCGAGTTTAAACATCTCGAATATTTTTATTTTCATAACTGTCTTTACGACTATGTGTGGAAGGACAATCATCGCCGTCGCGATGAGCAGATATCCACCTACGATCTGCTGCATAAATACTCGTCGGATTACAAAGTGATTTTTGTTGGCGACGCCTCTATGGCGCCCTACGAAATTAATAGCCCGGGCGGCAGCGTCGAGTACCACAATGAAGAGCCGGGCAATGTGTGGATGAATCGCTTGAATAAAACCTATGACAAGCTGATCTGGCTAAACCCTGTGCAGGAACAGTATTGGGATTACACACCGTCGATTCTGATGTTGCGTGAGCTGGTCGAGGGCAAGATGTTTCCATTGACTCTGGGTGGTCTGGAAAAAGGTATGAAGCTGCTCTCGAAATAGCCCTTGGTAAAACCACCCGCGGCAAAATCAACTGTGGCAAGAAAAGCGCTTGCTAAAAAGCGCCGTTAAAAATAGTCGCTGGCGGTCGTCCAGAAAGGCTAAATTAGAATAATAAAAAACACGAGATTGTC
>JALRJD010000275.1 GCA_023255165.1 Porticoccaceae bacterium
GAGGCAGTGACTATCACTTCTTCCAGCTTTTCAGAGCCGGGTTTTTCAGAGCCGGGTTTTTCAGAGCCGGACTTGTCATGGGTAGGAGCGGCAACGGCCATCAACGGGTAGAGCAGGATCGCCGTCAGGGCAATCGTTAAAGATTGTTGGGTATTCATTTTTCACCTGTAAATCAAGATTCGGAAAGGGTTTTTCGAAAATTACAGGTTCAGAGGGGGTGCCCGGGCAAGGTGATTGGAGCTGATGCTCGCACTTGGCGCGCTGATACTGACCCAATCCGGGTCGACAGCCACCGCGGGCGGGTGATCAAAAGTGGTTTGAATTTCGACGATTGATGCAGTGGGTTGCAGCAGGCACACGCTACAGATATTGGAACGATCGTCGATGTGACTGTGGGTTGCGGCAACCACAGAACTCAGCCCCAGCAGCAAGCTCAGGGCAATGGCAAAGAGCCAATTAGTATTTTTTGTGGTTGCCGTCATGGGCCGAAGTGTAACAGCTAATTGTTTCGAAAAACCATCCGGTTTGCGGTTATAATGGCGCCCTCAAATAGCCCGATGCTGGAGAACCCCATGGCTGATCGCACCGCGACAGTGACCCGCGATACACTGGAATCCCAGATTACCGTCACGGTAAATCTGGATGGCACCGGTGTGGCAAATTTCAACACCCCAGTGCCATTTTTAAACCACATGCTCGATCAGATCGCGCGTCATGGTTTGGTGGACCTGGATATCCAGGCCACGGGCGACACCCATATTGATGATCACCACACAGTGGAAGATATCGGCATCACCCTGGGTATGGCGATAACCAAAGCGATTGGTGATAAAAAAGGTCTGACCCGCTACGGCCACGCCTATGTGCCGCTGGATGAAGCGCTGTCTCGCGTAGTGATGGACTTTTCCGGACGCCCAGGTCTGATTATGAAAGCGGATTTTGTGCGCAGCCATGTGGGCGACTTTGATGTCGACCTGGTGCGCGAATTTTTCCAGGGATTTGTCAACCATGCGCTGGTGTCACTGCATATCGATAACCTGCGCGGCGCCAATGCGCACCACCAGGTTGAGACTATTTTCAAGGCCTTTGGTCGCGCTCTGCGTGTCGCAGCCTCTGCCGATCCGCGCATGGCCGGTGTAATGCCATCTACCAAGGGTACGTTGTAAAACGTACCCTGTTTTTATTTGCCCGTTAAAAACCCTAGTACAAATTTATGAGTGATTTCCGCAGCCATATTGCCGTGATTGACTACGGAATGGGCAATCTGCATTCCGTAGCCAAAGCGCTTGAGCACGTCTGCCCCGGCGCCAAAGTATCCATTACCGCGGATCCAGCCCTGGTCGAAGATGCCGATCGCGTGGTCTTTCCCGGTGTTGGCGCCATCCGCGACTGCATGGGCGAAATCAACCGCCTCAATGTGGGCGATGTGGTCAGCCAGGCAATGAAAACCAAGCCGGTGCTGGCCATCTGTGTCGGTATGCAGGCACTGCTTGAGCACAGCGAAGAGAATGGCGGTGTCGACTGCCTGGGACTATTGCCGGGGCAGGTAAAATTCTTTGGCGACAAACTGGTCGATGAACAGGGCGCCAAACTCAAAGTGCCGCACATGGGCTGGAACCATGTTGAGCAGACCATCGACCACCCACTGTGGCATGGCATCGAGCAGAACAGCCGCTTTTACTTTGTGCACAGCTATTATGTGGCGCCAGCCGACCCGGGCTATGTTGCCGGGCGCTGTGATTACGGGGTTAATTTTGCTGCGGCCCTGAGTCATAACAATCTCTTTGCCGTGCAGTTCCACCCGGAAAAAAGCGCCGACGCCGGTCTGCAGTTACTGCGCAACTTTTGTAACTGGATGGGTTGAGTGATGTCGTCAGAGGAACAGGCAGAGAAACAGCCAGTAACAGAAGAGCAAGCATTAATCGCGCGCTTAAACAGCGAAACCGCAAAAATCGACTGGCATGAATTGCAAAAACATTATGCCGCTGGCAATGTTCTCGGCGTTGCCAGCAACGCGGATCTGATAAAAGTCGCCATTGAGTTTCATCGCGACAACGCAACGCAAATTCAACAGTGGTTGCAAGATAACAGCCTTTTTGAAGTCAGCGACCAACAGGCGCTGGACTGGTACAACAGCAATTGCCAACTCTGGGCGCTGGTTATTCCGCCCTTTGTCCTGGTTCAGGAATCAAAAAAATAAATTGGAAGAGGTGTAACGTGGATTTAAATAAAAAAGTAGCAGTAGTTACCGGTGGTGCCTCAGGTTTGGGTCGCGCGGCCACTCAGGAACTGGTCAATCGCGGCGCAAACGTTGTGATTGTCGATATGAATGCCGAAGCCGGTGCCGCAGCGGTAGACGAACTCGGTGCCGCCAATGCCCGATTTATTGCCCTCGACGTATCCAGTGGCCCTGACGTTGAAGCTGCCTTTGAAAAAATTCTCGCCGACCTCGGTCGTGTGGATATCTGTGTTAACTGCGCTGGCATCGGTATCGCCGCCAAAACCATCGATCGCGAAGGCAACCCTCACAGTCTCGATCTCTACCGCAAGGTAATCGAAGTCAATCTGATTGGCACCTTTAATATTTCCCGCTGTGCCGCCGCTGCGATGGCGCGCAACGAACCCGACGAAAAAACCGAACGCGGCGTGATTATCAACACCGCATCCATCGCAGCATTTGATGGTCAGATGGGGCAGGTTGCCTATTCTGCAACCAAGGGCGGCATTGTTGGTATGACTCTGCCTATGGCGCGGGATCTGGCAGGCTCTGGTATTCGAGTCAACACCATCGCACCTGGTGTGATGGCGACGCCACTTCTGCTTAGCGCGCCGCAGCAGGTGCAGGATGGCATTGTTTCGGGTATTCCATTCCCCAAGCGTTTGGGCGAACCTTCGGAGTTTGGTCAGTTGGTGGTGCATATGGTGGAGAATAGTTACCTGAATGGTGAGACTGTGCGTCTTGATGGCGCGGTGCGAATGCAGCCACGCTGATTGGCAACCAATTTGTCTTTCCGAGGGAACGCAGTGACCGAAGAAAAATCCACTGAACCTCCTCATGTCACCC
>JALRJD010000296.1 GCA_023255165.1 Porticoccaceae bacterium
CGCGTAGTAGTCGCTAACCATATCGGTCATCATATAACCTGGCGCCAGTGCATTAACCCGAATATTGTGCTCGGCCAGCTCATGAGCCATCACCGCGGTCAGTTGATTGACCGCCGCCTTGGAGGCGCTGTAGTGAGTAAGACCCTTGAACGACGCAACCGCGCAGATCGAGGAGGTGTTGATAATGCTGCCCGGCTTGCCCGCTGCCACCAGTCGCTGCGCGGCTTCCTGACCCAGGTTGTAAACGCCCTTGAGATTCACATCCAGCACGTTATCCCACACCGCTTCTTCCATTTGTAAAAAAGGTTGGCCGCCAGTGGCGCCCGCGTTGCAGACAATAATATCCGGCGTGCCAAACTGCTGTTCGGCGGTATCAAAGCCGGCCTTGACCGAGGCGCGATCTGTCACATCCATGGTCACCGCCATGGCCTTGCCGCCTTTGGCGTTAATTCGATCGACCAGGCTCTGCAGACGATCAGTTCGGCGCGCGGCACAGACGACAGCAACGCCATTATCGGCGTACATTTCCGCCATATGCTCACCTAAACCGCTGGACGCGCCACTCACGAGAGCGATCTTGCCAGCCACGGAAAAAATATTGTTAGTCACGGTATTACCTTTTTTGTTGTTATTTTGGGAAATTGATTAGTACTGAATGCGCTTGGTAAAGCCGCCGTCAACCACCACATTGGTGCCGGTGGTGTAGGCAGACAGTGGGCTCAGCAGCAGTGCAACCTGCACGCAAACTTCCTCGCCGGTACCCATACGACCAGCGGGAATGGCCGCAACAGTCGACTCATAGATCTCCGGCATCGCCTGTTTAATCTGATCCCATGCGCCGCCTTCAATAAAGATCGGGCCGGGGCTGACGCTGTTAACACGAATGCCAAGAGGCGCGAGATCCTGAGCCAGATTGCCAAAATAATTTAACAGTGCCGCTTTCATGGCGCCGTAGGGCACTGCGCCAGCAAAGGCTTCAAGCGCCGCGGTTGAACCGATGCTGACAATCGAACCACAGGAAGACTTCTCCAGGTAAGGCTTGACCGCATTGACCGCTTTCCAGCTGGCCAGCACGTCAGCTTCAAAGTTACTGCGCCAACCGGACTCTTCCGCGTCGGCACCACCGGCACTGACGTTGGCAACAAAACCATCAATGCCACCCAGGCTATCGGCACAGGCCGCAATCCACGATTCCAGCGATGCGCTGTCCGTGACATCCACCACCTGGCCGTGAGCTTTTACACCCATGCCGCGAATGGTTTCCACCGCCGCGTTAACTTCATCCTGGTTGCGCGCACAGATGCCCACATTGCAGCCCTCGGCAGCCAGGGTTTTGGCCATGGCAAAACCGATACCTTTTGAGGAACCGGTAATCAAAACTGTTTTATCTTTTAATTGCAGATCCATAATGTTCTACCCTTTTTATTATTAATTTTTTAAACCAAATACTGTTAAATTTAACCACTCAAATTTCGCCGCCGGCCATTCTCTGTCGACCATTGGCCGACAATTTTTACGCCTCTGCATAACGCGTCAGGTGCGCATCCCTCGATCCAAACATCACGCCGATGGTGGCGATGCGTTTAAAATAATGGCCGACACTAAATTCATCGGTCGTGCCAATACCACCATGCAACTGCACCGCATTGTGCGAAACATAGCGCCCGGCTTTGCCAACCTTTGCCTTCAACGCCGAGACACATTGCGCCGCGTCGGCCGAACCGTTATCCAGTTTCCAGGCAGTCGCCATTAACAGTGAACGGGTCAGTTCGATTTCCATAAACATATCGGCCATGCGATGACGCAACACCTGAAAGGCGGAAATTGGCTGGCCAAACTGTTTACGCTGTTTGGTGTAATCAACCGTCGCCGTCAACAGGGCTTCCATCGCGCCAACCGCTTCGGCACAGACCGCAACAATCGCCCGATTAAAAACCGGATCAGTCAAATCGCAGGCATTATTCAACTCGCCCAGCACCGCGTCGCTATCAACTCTGACGTTATCCAACTGCAATTCACAGGCGCCGCGGCCATCATAGGTTTTGTAACTGCTGCAGCTGACACCGGCGCTGTTTTTGTCGATGGCAAACAGACTGATGCCCTGACGACGATCATCACCGGCAGCCGCAGTGCGCGCCGTAACCAGCAGCACATCCGCCGCCGGGCCATTGAGCACAACTGTCTTTTTGCCATTCAGCACAAAACCGCCATCAACCGACTCGGCGGTGGTTTCCACATGCAGCGGGTCGGCAACATTACCCTCTTCCAAATAAGCAAGAGCGCCCTGCAACTCACCGGAAATCAGTGGCGTCAGATAGCGTTCGGCAACGGCGGGCTGGGCGCCGGCTTCGATCAAGCCACCCACCAACACTACCGATTCCAGATAGGGTTCAAGCACCAGGTATTTGCCAAACTGTTCGCACAAAATCATGGTTTCCAGGGCGCCGCCACCGAAGCCACCGGACTCTTCGCTAAAGGTCATGGCCAACCAACCGAGATCAGCAAAGGTCTGCCACATCTCAGGGTTAAAACCCGCGGCCTGATTCACGGTCGCCTGACGGCTGTCAAAACTGTAGTTGTCGCGAAGATATCGCTCTGCGCTGTCACGCAACATGTTCTGTTCTTCGCTGTACTCAATAAACATTAATACTGATATCCGACTTGATGATTTAAATTTTCTAGAGGCGCAAAACGCGCTTGGCAATAATGTCGCGCTGGATCTCAGCGGAGCCACCGTAAATGGTCGACGCGCGATTATTGATATATTCCGCCATGGTGGTCAGGCCGCAGGCTGGGCCCACAGGTTCACCGGCAAAGTCTGGAAGCAGAGCATCGAGCTGCTTAACAAATGCGTGCTCACCCATTATTTCAAGACTCAATTCATTAAAGCGCTGACCAATTTCCGTGCCCATCACTTTGGTCAGGGATGACAGCGCACCGGCATTACCACCCGCCTCAAATGCCCCTTTCACGCGCAGCTCGGTAAACTCCAGCGCCAGTGCATCGACGGCCACATCGGCGAATTTGGCTTTAAATACCGGGTTCTGCTCCCACAGCACATGGTCAGCGGAATACTGCGAGCTGGCCTGTCGACGAATTTTCGCCATTTGCTTTTTGTGGTCGATGGTAAAGTTGTGACCGCCACGCTCAAACTCGAGCAGCGACTTGGCCACATCCCAACCCTGATTTTCAGCACCGACAAGATTGGCAGCGGGAACCCGCACATCGTCAAAAAATACCTGACACTGCTCTACTGTGCCGTCGAGTCCGACAATTGGTTCAACCAGCAAACCTTTGCTGTCCATATCGACAAGAATAAAGCTGATGCCCGCCTGTGGTTTGCCCTCTTTCGAGGTTCGTACCAGGCAGAAAATTTTATTGGAATGCTGCGCGTAGCTGGTCCAGATTTTTGAACCATTGATAATGTAATCGTCGCCGTCGCGAACCGCGGCGGTACTCAGTGACGCCAGATCCGACCCGGCGCCGGGCTCGGAGTAGCCCTGACACCACACATCTTCGCCGGAGAGCATTCGCGGCAGATAATAATTTTTTTGCTCTTCAGTGCCATAGTGAATCAGCATCGGCCCCAGCATCTGCAAACCCATCGCCAACAGCGACGGCGCATTGGCCAGTTTGCACTCTTCCTGGAAGATATAGCGCTGATTGAGGGTCCAGCCAGTGCCGCCGTATTCACTCGGCCAATCCGGCGCAATCCAGCCTTTCTGATGGAGGATTTTGTGCCACTTCATGGTCGCCTCAAAATCCGCGAATACACTGGTCATCAGCTCGCCGGCGCGCTTTATATCCGGAGTCAGTGACTGCTCCAGAAACTCGCGAACTTCAGTACGGAATGCGTTATCCGTAATAACCTGGTCTGTCATCACCTGTCTCTTTTAATGGTTCTTTTCACTTTTATTAGTCGCACTTCTAATGTGCACTTCTAATGTGCACTTCTAATTTTGCACTGATATCAGGAGTGCTATTCAAGGGTCTAAAAAATGCTTCTCAATGCTGCGTCTCAATCCAGCCTTTTTTTGTGCGCTTTTTTACGGCACACGATAAACAAGCAAACCTGTTTTTATTTTATGTTGATTCAACTGCTTTTGCAATCCGTTGGCGGCCTGTAAAGCGCACCGTTGCAACTGTTTAACATCGTTTAAATGTGCGCGTCTTCTGCAATGCAACAGGTTGATTGGCGCAATTATTCGCCAGCCTCGATTTTGTCTTTAACCTGCTGCCTGAGTACATCCTTGCGCACCTTGCCGGAGGCTGTCTTCTGCAACTCATCACAGAGCTCAATTCGCTGTGGCCATTTTTGTTTTGCCAGGCCACTGCGCTGAAAAAACGGCTGTAACTCATCCAGGCCCAATACTGCGCCATCCCGGGTAACCAGACAGGCGCAAACACCCTCACCCAAACGGGCGTGGGGCATGGCAACCACCGCGGCTTCGCTGATCAGATCGTGCTGATGTAATACGTCTTCAATTTCACGGGCGGAAATATTTTCACCGCCGCGAATAATGATGTCCTTCTTGCGATCGGTGATGATAATCGCGCCCTGCTCGGTGATATGACCGATATCGCCAGTGTGAAAATAACCCTGACGATCAACCGCCTGGCGTGTCTGCTCTTCTTCACCATAGCCAAGCATCATCGCCGGGCCTTTGACCAACAGTTCGCCATCTTCACCCTGGGCCAGAACCTCACCCTCTTCATCGACAACCAACACATCCCAGTTGGCGATGCGGCCATCGGTTGTCGCCGCCAGCAGCTCGTCTTCGGGGCGTCTGAATCCAACTGTCACCAGCGGTGCTTCAGTGCAACCGTAAACTCTGAAAGCGCGGCAATTGTCCAGCGCGCGATGGGCATCCTGAATCAGGTTGGGTGGCACCGATGCGCCTCCGCAGGCAAAGAAACGCAAACTGGGCAGACCCAGTGAATCGCGCTGAGCTTTTTCCACCAACTCCTGCAGGAATGGTGTCGCGCTGACACAGCCTGTGGCGCCAATGGCCTGGATATAATCTGTTGCCAGATCGACATCCCAGCGCTCCATAAACGCGGACTTGCTGTCGCTAAAAAACGGCAACTCGATACCGTTTACAAAGCCTGTCACATGGGTAACCGGAGACGGCATCAACATAATATCGTCGGCGCCCAGCTCCCAACCTTCGACGCCATTGTCCAGCGCGCGAGCCAGAGACTGGTGCGAGTGGATCACCGCTTTGGCGCGGCCGGTGGTACCGGAGGTGTACATAACAATTTTGGGCGCCTGCATATCCACAGGCTGTTGCGCCGGCGTCGGCTCACCGCGCTGGGCGACCAACTGCTCGTACTGCAACATGTCCTCGTCCTGATGGCGCACCGAGACCACATGCTCCAGATCCGGAAGCTGTGGCAGCAGGCGTTCAATCATCTCGGGGAAATCATGGCCGCGATAGATGCCGGGAATAAACAGACAGCGTGAGCGACTGTCGGCAAGAATAAAGGCCAGCTCGCGATCGCGATAAATCGGGATAACCGGATTGATCACCAGCCCCAGCCATACCGCGGCAATATCAATGGCAACGGTTTCACGCCAGTTGGGCAACTGAAAACTGATGACATCGCCCGCTTTTAAGCCGAGGCTGGAGAGTGAGGCGGCCAACGCCATAGCCTCCTGAAAAATACTGCCGTAGGTAATATGGCCGCCATCCTCCAGATAGATCGCAACGGCATCGGCTGAAGCGGCTGCCTTCTGTTTCGCGTAATCAGCAAGGTTTTTGTCACGTAGAAGCATTGTTGGCCTTATATTTTTTATCCGGATAGCCAGCTGGTGTCGGCGCGAATGGTCAATTACTGACCCGGGACAGCGCCGCGGCACTGGCAATTGCTATTTGTGCTGTCAGAGCGCCAAAGTAACCCAAACCATAAAAACATACAACCTTGATTGTTTAATTAGTTTCAGATGGCTCCCCGCCTTAATGTCGGCTCAGGTTATTGACGGCCCTGGGCCGCCGCCGCACAAGGTTTCAGCACAGTCATAACACAATATTCGGATGCAATATTCAGTGACGATAAAACAGCCTAAAATCCAGGCACAGATCATCATCTCTGCTCGTATCAATAAGTAGGAATACCGGTCGTAAAAAGTGGCTACACCGGTCTCAAAACAGGTTGAAGTTTGCATTTGCCAAGGTTATATTCCACCGCCATTAACAAAAAAGCAGTCTCGTTTGTTTTTGTTAATGGCGTTAAAAAAGGATGCGATTTCATCATAACAACAAGCATCCATATCGGTTTAATAAAAAAATCCTTAGGGGGATAAATAATGAGCCATCATAAAACCTTTAAAAAACAGGTGCTTCCCGCACTTATAACCGTTCTTGCACTGCCGATGGGCGCCAATAGCGCGTTCGG
>JALRJD010000351.1 GCA_023255165.1 Porticoccaceae bacterium
CCTCTATCTGCCGCTGGTGGGGCTGGTCTTTGCACCCGCAGTAAAACCCTATCGCAGGCCGCTGGGTTATCTGACACTCAGCATTTTTATCTCAATTATCAGCATCAATTTGCTCAAGAAAATCTCTGGCATCCCCTGCCCCTGGTCAGTGCAGAGTCTCGGTGGCAGCCACGCCATGATCGAGTGGTTCAACGGCTTTAGCGGCGAGTCCGGCTGCTTCCCGGCCGGGCACGCCAGCTCGGGATACGCCTGGGTGGCGCTGTACTTTTTTGCCTTGATGCTGCGCCCGCAGCTCAAATACCAGGCACTGATGTTTGGCCTGATAATGGGGCTGATCTACGGTGTGGCGCAACAGTTGCGCGGCGCCCACTTTGTCTCTCACGATATCTGGACGCTGGCGATTTGCTGGTTTGTACCAATGCTGCTTTACCCGTGGTTTTGCTCTAAAGTAACCCCTAAGCCCGTCGCCCAACCAATTGCAAGCGACCGCGGCCCAACCACAATCATCGGAGAACAGCAGTGGAATTAAAAAAACGTACCGGCATCAGCCGTATCTTTTATGCCGGGCTCTATTCCTATCGCGGCTTGCGCCATAACATTATCCATGAGGCGGCGATTCGCCAGGAAGTGATTGCGGCACTGTTTATGATTCCATTTGCCTGCTGGTTGGATGTCAGCACCAGTGAGCGTCTGCTGATGATCTGCTCGGTGTTGTTGGTGATTATTGTCGAGTTGCTGAACACCGCAGTGGAGGCGGCCATCGATCGCATTGGTCTGGAATTTCACGAACTCTCGGGGCTGGCCAAAGACACTGGCTCGGCTGCGGTATTTATCAGCCTGCTGCTGTGCACCATTGTCTGGGTAACCATTGGCTGGTCACTGCTTGGCATTTAAGATATGGCTGATATTTTCCTAGCGTCTGCTATTGGTCGGCTTTTCAATCTCATAGAACGCGTCGGTAATTGACTCCAGCTTTTCCTCGAGAATGGTCCGAGCATCTTCAAGCCCGCGGTTGTAATGATAGGCACCAACCTCTTCCGAGAAAAAGTCGAGCAGAAATTCCGCGTCAAACTGGGCGATTTCCTGATCCAGTTCACGGCGAAAATAGTCTTTTATTTTCGCGACTATCTCCGACTTTTGGGACTCATCAAATTCAATTTTAGCCACCGCTTATCTCCTGCAAGGCTTAGGGTAGGATAAATTTCTGAACCTGCTCTGCCACTTCCTGCGCCTGCTCTTCCATATGCAGATGGTGCGAGCCCGGCATCTTTAACAGACGAAAACTGGTTATCCAGGAGAAAGTTTCATCCTGCAGTGGATCCGGCGTAAAGCCACTGTCTTCGGCCTGAATCAACATCACCTGGGCGCTGATCGAGGTAAAGAAATCTTTCATATGATCGCGAGTCAGTTTGATCTGTGAGGCGGCTTTGAGGCGCTGATCGGTGTGCCAGTAAAACCCCCGCTCATGCTCACGCACCCCGCGCGCGGCCAGCACTGCCGCGGCATCAGGCTTGAGGGCGATAAACCCACTCACACGCGCCTGAACCGCGGCATCGTGAGTCGGGAAAAAGCTCGGCGCAGAGGCCCCGAAACGTTTGTTTTCATAGACCGACTTAGCCATCTGCTTTGCCGTGCCGGTGGCGTCGGCCAGACCCGGCAGATAGCCATCAATCAGGGCCGCATGGGTAATTCGATCCGGGAAGGTTCCGGCAATCAGGCTGGCGATAATCGCGCCCCGCGAATGCCCCAGCAGCGCGAATCGGCTCCAGCCAAGCTGGTCGGCAACCGCCAACACTTCGGCAATATCCTGCCAGATGTTGTAACCGGAATCGGCTGAGCGCCAGCCGCTGTTGCCGTGGCCGGCGCAGTCCAGGGCGATAACGTGCATATGACTCAGGTGAGGTAACATCAGATCAAAGCTGGCCGCATTGTCGAGCCAGCCGTGCAGAGCGATAACCGGTGTGTAGCCCGGCGAGCCCCACTCTTTTGCGCTGAGGGTCAGACCATTTACTTCAAAGCTGCGTTCGCAGATAAAACCGAGAGACATAGTAGATTCCGTTATTTTTTAGCAAATCCCTGCTGTGTTTACTGGTTGCTAAAAATGGCGGCGCTGTCCCTGTTGCGCAACTTACAAAAACGCCAACTGCTGTGCCGCAGCTGGCGGATAGACTGGCAGACCGAATTGATGGTCGAGCCGGGTTTATTATTGGCCGGTTTTATTATCGTCGTTCTTATTTTCGTCGCTGTTATTGTCGCCACGATCGCGCTCGTCGGCGGTAAATGACGGGATATCATCGTCGACCAGCTCTTCCGCTTCGACAATTACAGCATCTTCAACCGTCTCAACCGGGCGCACTGAATAGCCCTCGCTAACGTCCGTCGTCGGCCACTCATCAAAGGGAAAAGGTTTTTCGTCACTGTTAAAGGTCAGAAACATCAGCGCCTGATAAATCCACTTGCCCAGGCCCTGGCCAAGTTTGCGCAGGTTGTTATTGTCCGATCCAGCGACCAGCACAAATACAAATTGAACCGCTATCACCAGGCTGACCACCAGTCGCGCAGCCGCCAGCAGCAGGCAGAACAGCAACATATAGGCGGCGCGAATCCAGGTGTTGGAATTGGTTAAAGGCATTTTTTTATCGCTCATTTGATTTCACCATAAATTCAACATCAGTGTTTTGTTCAGCGACCATCATTGTACGCAGAGACTCAATAATCGGTCGCTGCTCAAACATGGTGGCGTACACAGCCGAGGCCAGCGGCATATAAATACCTAGTTCGTCTGCCCTCTCTTTTACCAGTTTAGTCGTATTTACGCCCTCGGCCACTTGCCCGACATCAATTATCGCCTGCTCGAGGCTTTTGCCCTCGCCCAGCGCGACACCAATGCGAAAGTTGCGGCTCAGTGGCGAGCTGCAGGTGACATAGAGGTCCCCGACACCACTCAAGCCCAAAAAGGTTAACGGGTTGGCGCCGAGCTGGCAGGCAAAGCGGCTCATTTCCGCCAGGCTGCGGGTCAGCACCACACTCTTGGTGTTCTGCCCGACATTCATCGCCTCGGCGATACCAGCGACAATGGCATAGATATTTTTCAGCGCCCCGGCCAATTCAACACCGTAGCGATCGTGGTTGGCGTAGATTCTGAAGTACTTGGATGCCAGCAGTTCCTGGGCACGACTGCAGACGCTGTCGTCTGCGCTGGCAATTACTGTGGCGGTAATTTCGAAGTTGGCGATCTCTTTGGCCAGGTTGGGGCCGCTGAGTACACCGACCGGAGAGCCGGGCAACTCCTGCTCAATAATCTGACTCGGCAGCGCAAAGCTCTCGGCTTCGATGCCTTTGGCGGTGCTAATCAACACCGCGTCCTGCGCCAGCCAGGGTTTGGTCTGCCGGGCCACCTCGCGAAGTGCGCTGCTGGGCACGGCAAAAAATACTGTGTCAGCGCCCGCCAGAGCCTGTTGCAGGCTGGCGCTAAACACGAGACTGGATTCAAAACGGTAACCGGGCAGATAGGCGGCGTTTTCACCACTGTCGAGAATCTGCTGCAGCTGCTCTTCGCTG
>JALRJD010000038.1 GCA_023255165.1 Porticoccaceae bacterium
ATGCCACCGGTCAAACCGACGATCAATGGTGGCGCTTCAGGGGAGGGATGTAGACTCAAGATGGAATGCCAGTGCTGGTGATTAAACATTTAAGTGGTGTATGTGCGCTTTTAATAACAGGCTCAAATAACAGCTTTTAAAAAACCACTCAAAAATATTAAAAACGATTAGCAGCTAGCCAAACACACTTAAATAACCGGCGACGATAGTATCACCCCAGATTAGGGCAATCCAACCTGCCATGGCGAGAAAGGGGCCAAAGGCCATCGGCACCTGCCTGTCTCTGGCTCTCAGCAGCAGGCCGACAATGCCCACCAGTGCGCCGACGAAAGTCGAGAGAATAATAATAAGCGGCAACATCTGCCAGCCCATCCAGGCGCCCAGCGCGGCGAGCAGCTTAAAGTCGCCATAGCCCATGCCTTCCTTGCCGGTAATCAGCTTGAACAGCCAAAACACCGTCCACAGCGACAGATAGCCGGCCAGTGCGCCGATCACTGCATCATTTAGCGGAACAAAGGTGCCGCCAAGGTTGGCAAACAACCCCAGCCACAACAGCGGCAAGGTGATCTGGTCGGGCAGCAGTTGCTCGCGGTAATCGATGCCGGTCAGCGCAATCAACACCCAGCTAAACAGCAAACAGTAGGCCGCCATCAGCGACAGGCCAAACTGATAGACAATAAACCCGCTGGCCAGACCAGCGGCGATCTCCACCAGCGGATACTGAATCGAAATTGATTGCGAGCAGGCGTGGCACTTGCCGCCCAAAAACACATAGCTGATAACCGGAATATTGTGCCAGGGTTTGATTGCCGCGCCACAGCTGGGGCAGCGCGAAGCCGGGGTCGCCAGCGACAGCGGTTCAGTCGGTTCCTCGGGCAGGCCGAGAAAATCCCGCGACTCATGGCGCCAGCTATTTTTCAATTGCTCGGGAAAACGCAGAATCACCACATTGAGAAAACTGCCAATAATCAAACCAAAGGGAAAGGCGGCAATGGCAAGGGCGGTGGGAGACAGTCCGGTTTCTAAAAACATAAGCGCTTCACAATTGGCAGGTTAATCAGTAATAGATTGTAATCTAGACCAGCATGGCCTCGCCGACCTATTAAACCACATTACCCAACTGGAATATCGGCAGATACATGGCGATCAGCAGGCCGCCAACCAGCACGCCGAGCACAGCCATAATCAGAGGTTCGAGCAGGCTGGTGAGATTATCGACAGAGTTATCAACCAGCTCCTCGTAGTGAATCGCGGCTTTTTCCAGCATATCGTCCAGCGCCCCGGACTCCTCGCCAATTGCGGTCATCTGTTGCAGCAAAATCGGAAACATCTTGCGTGCCTTGATCGCTGCCTGCAGTTGCACACCGGTGGTGACATCGTCGCGAACCTTTAAAATTGCATCGCGATAGAGCGCATTGCCCGCCGCCCCGGCCACCGATTCCAGCGCATCAACAATCGGCACACCGGCGGCAAAGGTGGTTGCCAGAGTGCGCGCAAAACGCGCCACCACCGCGTTGTAGACAATATTGCCGACAACCGGCAGTTTCAGCGTATAGCGGTCAACCCCATAGGCAAACTTCGGCGAGCGAAAGCGCGCCTCTTTAAACCCGTAGATCGCCGCGCCAACAACGACCAAAACCATCAGCCAATACTCCTGCATCCACTCCGACAGACCCAGCACAAACAATGTAAAGGCCGGCAGGTCGGCGCCAAAACTGCTAAAAGTCTCGGCAAAAACCGGCACCACCTTAATCAGCAAAATCGCGGTAACAATCACCGCCACCACCAGCACGGCGATGGGGTAGGTAAGGGCTTTTTTGATTTTGGCTTTTAACTGCTCGGTCTTTTCCTTGTAGGTGGCCACCCGGTCAAGCATGGTTTCCAGGGCACCGGCGGTCTCACCGGAATCGACAAGGCTGCAAAACAGGTCGTCAAAATAGCGCGGGTTTTTGCGCAGTGAATTGGCAAAGCTGCCACCGGCGGAAACATCGTCTCGAATCTGGATAACGAGATCTTTCATGGTCTGCTTTTCAAAGCCATCGGCGACAATATCAAACGACTGCACCAGCGGCACACCGGCTTTCATCATGGTCGCCAACTGGCGGGTAAACAGGGCAATATCGGCGGGAACAATTTTCTTTGGCCGATTAAACAGCGGCTTGGGTTTCTTTTTAATGGAAGTGGAAATAATGCCCTGTTTGCGTAGCTGGCCTCTAACGGCAGTCAGGTTTTCAGCGCGGACTTCCCCCTCAACCTTTTCGCCTTTGCGGTTTTTGCCGCGAAAGATAAACACCGGGCGTTCGGCAGCAGTGGCCATAACTTTTTCCTTCCTTGATAGCATTGGGTTAACGATTTCTGAACTCTTATCAAAAGCTTAAACCAAATTAGTCCTTAGTGATTCGATTTGCTTCTTCAATACTAATTAGACCACTCGCGGCCTTGCGTAAAGCCGAGCAGCGCAGAGTTCTAAATCCTTCCTTGAGCGCCGTCTCGAGAATATCCAGCGAACTGCCGCCCTGCATAATCACCCGCGAAATCGCCGGGGAAATTTTCAAGGTTTCATAAACGCCCACGCGGCCCTTGTAGCCATTGGTGCAATGGTCGCAGCCAACCGCCTTGTAAACGGTGATTTGCTCGCGGGGAATGCCGGTCTCATCAAAACCCTCCTCGGTTAACACATTGTCCGGGATGTCCTCAAACGGTTCACGGCAGTGGGAACACAGCTTGCGCCCCAGCCGCTGGGCAATAATCAGATTTACCGAGGTCGCCACATTAAAAGCAGGCACCCCCATATTCAGCAGTCGCGTCAAAGTCTCGGGGGCGCTGTTGGTGTGCAGTGTCGACAGCACCAGGTGACCAGTCTGCGCCGCTTTAATTGAAATCTCCGCGGTCTCCAGGTCACGAATCTCACCCACCATCACCACATCCGGGTCCTGGCGCAAAAACGAACGCAGCGCCTCGGCAAAGGTCAGCCCGACACGCAGATTAATCTGCGTCTGGTTAATGCCTTCCATATTGATCTCGATAGGATCCTCGGCCGTTGAGATATTGCGCTCCGGGGTATTGAGAATATTTAGCCCGGTATACAGCGACACGGTCTTGCCGCTACCGGTTGGCCCGGTTACCAAAATCATGCCCTGGGGGCGAGCCAGCGCCTCCATGTACAATTTTTTCTGGTCTTCTTCATAGCCCAGTGCATCAATGCCCATCTGCGCACTGCTGGGGTCGAGAATACGCAGCACAATTTTTTCACCAAACTGCAGCGGCAAGGTATTCACCCGAAAATCGATAGCCTTGTTTTTCGACAGCTTTAATTTAACCCGCCCATCCTGGGGCACGCGGCGCTCGGAAATATCCATGCGCGCCATCACCTTAAGTCGCGCAGCCAGTCGCGGCGCCAGATTGGCTGGTGGTTTTGACATCTCCTGCAAAATGCCATCGACCCTAAAGCGCACGCGATAGGATTTTTCATAGGGTTCAAAGTGAATATCTGACGCGCCCATACGGATCGCATCCAGCAGCATCTTGTTAACAAAGCGCACAATTGGCGCATCGTCCTCGCCATTGGTTTCGGCGCTGTCAGCGGCGCTGTCGCTGTCGTCGATCGCCTCCATATCCAGATCGTCGAGATGCACATCGTTAACCGTGCCCAGTGCTTCACTGATATCGCTGTCATTAGCGCTATCCAGCCATTTATCCAGCGCCGTGCTGATATCGGAATAGAGGGCCAGCACCGGCTCGACCACCGCGCCAGTCTGAAACTGAATCTCGGTGATTGCACGCTGGTTGGTGGGGTCGGCAATCGCCAGAAACAGACGCTTGCCGCGCTTCATTAAAGGAATCGCCTGATGCTTTTTCAGCAGCTTGCTATCGACAATATCGCGGGGGAAGTAATCGGGGTTGTGCTTGTCGAGGGCATAGAGGGGAATGCCAAACTCTTTTGCAGCCGAGCTGCCAATCTGCTCGGATGAGAGCAGATGTTTTTCGCAGAGATACTGCACCAGGGAAATATGTTTGGTTTTCGCAGTGACTGTTGCCTCTTCAATGATATTGGCGGCGATCAATCGATCGTCAACCAAACGCTTGGGCAGGCCATGCAGGGCAATCTGGGGCATGTTCATAACAGTGATCATCCTTAATTAGCAGGCCGTCCAGTTTAATCGGCGCCAATCACCAATGCTGTGCGAGGCCCCACAGAACCAAAAATTTACTGTGAACCAGAAGACAGTTTATTTAAAAACAGTTGGCACCCGCGATCGGCCTGCTCGGCAGTTTTGCTCTTGATAATAAGAGAGGAGTAGAGGGACGAATAGAGGCAGGAATAGTGGCAGTAATAGAGGGAGCAATAGAGGGAGCGATAGAGAGCACCTAGATGCAGATCAGAGCGTGAGGTAGAGACTGGTACAGATCCAGGCAGGTGACAAA
>JALRJD010000058.1 GCA_023255165.1 Porticoccaceae bacterium
CATCAAGCGTATGCAGTGTGATCCTTACATTGGATCCCAGCAGCGCTTTCGTTTCCTCTAGCCCGGCTTGGTTGATATCCGCAAGCGCAAGATGACAACCTGCGGCCGCAAGTTGCAGTGCCAGGGCGCGGCCAATTCCCGATCCAGCACCGGTGATAACTGCGACTTTATCTGTAAAGTTTTTCATTTTTAATCTCAAAATCATAGCCACTGAAGGTGAATGTGAAGTCCAGATATCAGGGGGTAGTGAGAAAACCATATGCCGCAGGGATGCGGCATTTGAGCCTGCACGGAAGTATTCACGGTGTGTTTTTGAACTACCCCCTGATGGCTGGACGCCAAGCAATTTAAAAAGCCCAGCCATCAAATTACCAAGGATTAGAGAACCTCAAACAACCCGGCAGCACCCATACCACCACCAACACACATAGTGATAACAACATACTTCACGCCGCGTCGTTTACCCTCCATCAACGCATGCATCACCATCCGCGCCCCACTCATCCCAAACGGATGACCAATCGAAATCGAACCACCGTTCACATTCAAACGCTCCATCGGAATACCCAACTTATCGCGACAATAGAGCACCTGAACCGCAAACGCCTCATTCAACTCCCACAAACCAATATCATCCATCTTCAAACCGTGACGCTGCAACAACTTGGGAATCGCAAACACCGGACCAATACCCATCTCATCCGGCTCACAACCCGCAACAGCCACTCCGCGATAGACACCGAGAGGTTCCAGGTTACGCTGCGAAGCCAGGGTGCCGTCCATCAAAACCACCGCCGCCGCACCATCAGACAATTGCGACGCGTTACCGGCGGTAATGCTGCCGCCCTCGCGCACCGCACCCAAACCAGAGAGATTTTCGATGGAAGTGCCGGGACGATTGCCCTCGTCTTTAGTCAGGGTAACGTCTTCTTTTGAGACTTCACCGGTCTCACGATTGGCCACTAATTTGGTCGCAGTAACGGAAACAATCTCATCCGCAAAGAGTCCCGCTTCCTGGGCTGCCGCTGTGCGTGCCTGAGAGATAACCGAATACTCATCCTGGGCTTCACGGGAGATGTTGTAGCGCTTGGCCACAGTCTCGGCGGTGTCGAGCATCGCCATATTCAGTAATGGCGCGTGGGCGGTGGCCAGTGGGTCAACCAGGCGGTGAGCGTTAAAGTGTTCGTTTTGAATCAAGCTGATGCTTTCGCAGCCACCGGCAACAATCACCGAGGAACCGTCATTGGTAATATTGTTGGCGCCAATAGAGATCGCCATCAGGCCGGAAGAACACTGGCGGTCAACCGTCATACCGGAAACCGAAACCGGCAGGCCAGAGGCCATCGCTGCCTGACGACCCAGGTTCATGGTCTGGGTGCCCTGCTGCATCGCGGCGCCCATAATGCAATCGTCGATCTCAGCGGGATCCACACCGGCGCGGGCAACCGCGGCCTTAATGGCGTGAGAACTCATGGATGGCGATTCAAGATTGTTGAACGCTCCGCGGAAAGCGCGGCCAATAGGGGTGCGTGCGGCTGAAACAATAACAGCTTCTTTCATAATGGTTTCCTTAGAAAATAAAAAGTAATGTCGTTTTAAAAAAAATTAACCCTGCAACGCAGCCATGGCCTTCATCACAAACTTTTCAGTCTGCTTTGGGCCAGACTCCAGCGCGGCATGGTTCGATTGATCAGAGAGCGCATCCCACTGCGCGGCAATCTCATCCGGGCTCTGCTTGTCGGCCGGAATAAACACACCATCACTCTCATACATGCTGGCGG
>JALRJD010000101.1 GCA_023255165.1 Porticoccaceae bacterium
CATCGCCCAGCGTCTGGGCATTAATGATGTGCGCCTGGAGCTGGAAGATCTCGGCTTTGCTGCGATGTATCCGCTGCGTCACAGGCGTCTGCGCGAAGCGATGAAAGCGGCGAAAAAGAACCGCAAAGAAGTGGTCGCGGAGATTCATCAAGCCATTGAAGTGCGTCTGGAACAGGAGCAGCTCGAGGCAACGGTTAAAAGCCGCGAGAAACATCTGTGGAGCATCTACCGCAAAATGCGCGAAAAGAAGCGTTCGTTTCGCGACATTATGGATGTCTTCGCCTTCCGCCTGATCGTCAACAGTGTCGACGACTGCTATCGCACCCTCGGCATGATCCACAATATTTTCAAACCGGTGCCGGGCGAATTTAAAGATTACATCGCCATCCCCAAAGCCAATGGCTACCAATCGCTGCACACCGTGCTGGTGGGTATGCATGGTGTGGTTATCGAGGTGCAGATTCGCACCGTCGAAATGGAGGCTATGGCCAGCTACGGCATCGCCGCGCACTGGGAATACAAGGCCGGCAGCCAGACCGTGGACGTCAACCAGCGCCGTGCATCGCGTTGGGTTCAAGGGCTGCTGGATATGCAGCGTCAGGCCGGCGATTCCCTCGAGTTCCTCGAACACGTCAAGGCCGATCTGTTCCCGGATGAAGTCTATGTGTTTACTCCCAACGGCAAGATTGTCGAGCTACCAACCGGGGCGACGCCGATTGATTTTGCCTATTCGGTTCACACCGGGCTCGGCAACAGCTGCATTGCCTGTCGTGTCGATGGTCAGTTAATGCCACTGTCGGAGCAACTGGAGAGTGGCCAGCGGGTGGAAATCATCAGTGCCAAAGAGGCGCAGCCAAACCCCAACTGGCTCAACTTTGTGGTCACCGCCAAGGCGCGCAGCGCCATTCGCCACTATCTCAAACATCAGCAGCACGATGAGTCGGTGGATCTCGGCAAGCGACTGCTCGATCAGGCCTTGAGTCGACTCGGCACCAGTTACAAAGAACTGAAAAAATCCCAGATCAAAGGTCTGCTAAAAGAGACCGGCGCCTCGACATTTGAATATATTCTTCAGCAGATCGGCCTCGGCAATCGGGTTCCCTTTGCAGTGGCCAATGTGCTGGTGCCGCCGAATAAGCGCAAGCCCATTGAAGAGAACAAGAAGTCGGCGCTGCCAATTATTATCGATGCCTCTGACGGTTTGCTGTTGCAGTATGCGCGCTGCTGTCACCCGATTCCCGGCGACCCGATTCTCGGCCATGTTTCGCCAGGTAAAGGCTTGGTCATTCATATTGAGTCGTGCCGCAATCTGCTCGAGATTCGCAACAATCCGGAAAAGTGTATGCCGCTGACCTGGTCGAAGAGCCCGCGCGGCGAGTTCCCGGTAGAACTGAAAGTGGAGATTACCCCGGAGCGCGGTTTTATTGCCGCGCTGGCATCGCGCATGACCAAGGCGGATGCCACAATTGAGCATATCAGTGTGGATGAAAAAGACGCCTTTACCAGCATCGTCGATGTGGTGCTGACTGTGCGCGACCGCATCCACCTGGCGGATATTCTTAGACGTGCGCGCGGCCTCAAGCAGGTTCGCCGTATCTACCGCGTTAAAAACTGACGACTAACGGAGACCACCGTGACCAATAAAGCCGTAATTCACACCGACAATGCACCTGCCGCCATCGGCACCTACTCTCAGGCCGTGAAGGTCAACAACACCGTCTATCTCTCAGGTCAGATTCCTCTCGACCCGCAGACCATGGAGCTGGTGGAAGGCGATATCAGCGTGCATATCCGCCGCGTGTTCGACAACCTCAGCGAAGTCTGTGCAGCCTCCGGCGGCGACCTGAGCAATATTGTAAAACTGAATATTTTTCTCACCGATCTGGGCAACTTCGCCGCGGTCAATCAGGTGATGGGCGACTATTTTCAGCAGCCCTATCCAGCCCGCGCGGCGATCGGCGTCAATGAATTGCCCAAGGGGGCAATGGTTGAGATGGACGGAATTATGGTGATCTAGGGTCGCAAGCTCTGCTCAACTCTTGTTATCACAAATGAGCCTTAATCAGTCAGAGCCTGAATCAAGGCCTGGTAGCCCTCGCGGTAACCGGGATAGATAAACTGATAGCCACTTTCCAAAAGCCGCTGGTTGCTGCAGCGGCGAATCGCCCCCTGCTCGACCTGCTCTTCCTGCAATTCCACCTTTAACTGCGCCGCCAGCCATTGGCGCAATTGGTGCTGGGTCACAGGTTCCGAATCACTGGCCAGATAGAGCGGCTGCAGGCTTTGACACGCGGAAAAACGGCGCACCAGATGGGCCAGAACGCCAGCGCAGTCTTCGCTGTGAATGCGGTTGCTCCACTGCTGCGGCTCGGCCGGGCGACCCTTGCCCGCGCGAACCTGATCAAGCATACGGCTGCGGCCGGGGCCATAAATGCCGGAGAAACGCACAATCGTTGTGGCGCAGGGCAAAGCTGTTATCAGCTGTTCGGCCTCTAGCAGCAACTTCCCGGAAAAACTCTGTGGCTCGGTGGCGGACTGCTCGTCAACCCAATCGCCCTGATTATTGCCGTAGACACTGGTGCTGGAAACCCAAATCACCAGTTGCGGCACAGAGCTACTCTGCTCCATAGCCGCAGCCAGGGTTTTGGCGCTATCGACATAGGCGCGACGATAAGCCTCTTCGGTAAAACTGTCTGGGGTGAGCGTGGCGACCACAATATCAAACCCCTGACTGAGCACCTCGACCATGCGCGCGCGGTCGCCCATGTTGCCAGCCAGCGGCTGGATACTGTCAGGCAGCGTCTGCGGATTGCGCTTTAAGCCGGAACAGGCAAACTCCGGCGCCAAACGGCTGGCAGCGCGGCAGCCGATATCGCCACAGCCGGCAAATAATATTTTCAATCAATCTTTCCTGTGTAATTTATTTTGGCTATTATTGCGTCTGATTCGGGGGATCAATATGACACTCACAGAACTTCGCTACGTCGTGACTCTGGCGCAGCTGCAACACTTTGGCAAAGCCGCCGAGCGCTGCAACGTCAATCAATCGACGCTCAGTATAGCGGTTAAGAAACTTGAGAGTGAGCTTGGCATTGAGCTTTTTGAGCGCTCAAAAAGCAGCGTTCGGGCAACCCCGATCGGCGAGCAGGTGATTACCCAATCCCAGCGCGTGCTCGAGGAGGCGGCGGCGATCAAGGATATTGCCATGTCCGGCAAAGACCAGCTCAACAGCCCGCTGCATGTGGGCGCAATCTTTACCGTTGGCCCCTACCTGTTTCCCCATTTTATTCCCCAGCTGCAGAAATCCGCCCCGCAGATGCCGCTGATTATCGAAGAGAGCTATACCAGCACCCTGCGCAAACGGCTGCGCAACGGTGAGGTGGATGTGATTATTGTCGCGCTGCCCTTTAGCGAACCCGATGTGGTAGTGCAGCCACTCTACGAAGAGCCCTTCGTGTTGCTGCTGCCCAACTCTCACCCCCTGAGCGAAAAAGAGGTGATTGAGCGCGGCGATCTGGACAATGAAAATGTGTTGATGCTTGGCGAAGGGCACTGTTTCAGGGATCAGGTGATTGAAGCGCTGCCGAATATTAACTGCGGTAAAAAACAGTCTGCCTCGGTGCGCACCATGACCGAGGGCAGCTCTCTGGAGACCCTCTGCTATATGGTGGCATCCGGGCTGGGTATCACAATCTTGCCGCAAACTGCGGCGATTGGCGCCGAAAATCGAGAAAATGGCCTGGTTACGCGACCTTTTTCGGGTGTCGCACCGAAGCGCACCACCGCGTTGGCCTGGCGCGCCAGTTTTCCCCGTCACCGCGCCATTGATGCTCTGCGCAAGTCGATTTACGACAGCAACCTGCCCGGGATCACGCGCAGCTAATGGCCGCTCCGGGAAATACAGCACCGGGCACGGCGCTGCATAAAATCGGTGTCGACAAGCTGCGCGGAGTCGGCCCGATGCTCGCCGAAAAACTGCACAAACTCGGGCTGTTCACGGTTCAGGATCTGCTCTTTCACCTGCCACTGCGCTATATCGATCGCACCAAAATAACTGCGATTGGCGGCGTGCAACCGCTGACCGAGGTGGTGATTGAAGGCGAGGTAAGGGGCAGTGATATTGTTTTTGGCCGACGCCGCAGCCTGGTCTGCCGAGTGCAGGATCACAGCGGCCTTATCACTCTGCGGTTTTTCCACTTTAACCATGCTCAGCAGCAGAGCTTGCAGGCGGGCAGCAAAATTCGCTGCTTTGGTGAAGTGCGCCGCGGCAAGTCCGGGCTCGAGATGTACCACCCCGAGTATCAGCTGTTAAATCAGGCCCAACCCCCGGCGCTGGCCGAGACTCTGACGCCGATCTATCCGGCCACCGAAGGGGTGACACAACAGCGCATTCGCGACCTCTGTGGTCAGGCCCTTACGCTGCTGCAACGCCACGGCATTGAAGACTGGTTGCCTGCCGGGCTGGCGGCCAGCAACCCCCACCAAAATAACTATGCCCTGGTCGATGCGCTGCATCTGCTGCACAACCCACCCCCGGGCACCGCGCTCAACCTGCTCGCCGAAGGCGAACATCCTGCACAACAGCGGTTGGCATGCGAAGAGCTGATTGCCCATCACCTCAGTCTGTTGCGGCTGCGACAAAAGATTCAGAGCCAGGGCGCACCGGCTCTGCCAGCCAACCCTAAAGCCAGCGCGCGTTTCCTAGAGCAACTGCCGTTTAGCCTTACCGCCGCCCAGCAGCGGGTGGTGAATGAAATCAGTGCCGATATCAGTCAGCCGATACCGATGTTGCGGCTGGTGCAGGGTGATGTGGGCTCGGGCAAGACGGTGGTCGCGGCACTGGCGGCAGTGCAGGCGATTGCCAACGGTATGCAGGCGGCCCTGATGGCACCGACAGAAATTCTCGCCGAGCAACATCGAGTCAGCTTTGAGGCCTGGCTGGCGCCGCTGGGCATTCGCATTGCATGGCTGACCGGCAAGTTGAAAGGCAAGGGGCGCGAAGTACAGCTGGCTGCCATTGCCGACGGCAGTGCGCAAATTGTGATCGGCACCCATGCGCTGTTTCAGGAAGGGGTGGTGTTTAATAACCTCGGGCTGACCATTATTGATGAACAGCACCGCTTCGGCGTTCACCAGCGGCTGGCCCTGCGCAAAAAAGGGGCGATTACCGAGGACGGTGACGACAGCCAACAGTCAACGCCGCACCAACTGATTATGACCGCCACGCCGATCCCCCGAACCTTGGCTATGAGCGCCTACGCCGATCTCGATTGCTCGGTAATCGATGAGTTGCCGCCCGGACGCAAACCGATTGAGACCGTGGTGTTAAATGAGCTGCGACGCAACGATGTACTTGAGCGCGTGCGCGCCTCCTGCAGGGAGGGTCGTCAGGCCTACTGGGTCTGCACCCTGATCGAAGAGTCCGACGTACTTGAGGCCCAGGCCGCCGAGGCCACCGCCCAGGAGCTGCAGCTGCTGCTCTCGGAACTGTCAATTGGCCTGATTCACGGACGCCTGAAGCCGAAAGAAAAAGTCCAGATTATGGAGGCGTTTAAGGCCGGAGAGATCAACCTGCTGGTCGCCACCACAGTGATTGAAGTGGGCGTCGATGTGCCCAATGCCAGCCTGATGATTATTGAAAATGCTGAGCGCCTCGGTCTGTCGCAGCTGCACCAGCTGCGCGGACGGGTCGGACGCGGCACCCAAAGCAGCCACTGCGTGCTGCTTTACAGTGCACCGCTGTCGGCGAACGGTGGCGCGCGATTGAAGATTATGCGCGAAACCAACGACGGTTTTAAGATCGCCGAGAAGGATCTTGAGATTCGCGGGCCCGGAGAAGTTCTCGGCACCCGCCAGACCGGTGATATGCAGCTGCGAATTGCCGATCTGCAGCGCGATGCCCATCTGTTGCCCGAGGTCAAGCGCATGGCCTTCGGCTTACTGCAGGATTACCCGGATAATGTCGACCCTCTGGTCGCACGCTGGTTGGGTCACAGCGAACAATACGGGCAAGCCTGAAAAAACCAGTATAGAATGGCTGTCATAAAAGGTTCATAAAGGAAGCGGCAATGGCGTTTAGCAATTCGATCTCTAATATTTTTGGCGTCTCGCCAATCAAACCTCTGCAAGATCACATGGCGCAAGTTATCAACTGCGTATCCAACCTGGAACACTTCTTAACCGCAACATTCGACGACGACTGGGACAAAGCCTCGGCGCTCTTCGACACGCTGTCGGCTGACGAACAGAGTGCCGATGACCTGAAGAAAGAGTTCCGCATGCATATGCCGAAAAGCCTGTTTATGCCAGTTTCCAGAGGCGATCTGCTGAGCATCATCACCCAGCAGGACAATATCGCCAACCTCACCAAGGATATCTGCGGCATTATTCTTGGCCGCCAGATGGCCATTCCCAAGCCACTGCAAGCGGACTTTATTGGCTTTGTCGAGTCTTCCGCCGAGACCTGTAAAAAGGCTCAGGGCGCGATAAACGAACTCGACGAACTGCTCGAAACCGGTTTTGCCGGTGCTGAAGTAAAGTTTGTACAGAAGCTGATCCGCGAACTGGCAAGCCAGGAGCAAAAAGTCGACAAGAATGAGCTCAAGCTGCGCAAAAAACTGTTTAATATCGAAAACGATCTGCCGCCAGTCAACGTGATGTTTATGTACAACATCATTGATCAGATTGGCGCCCTGGCGGACACCGCCGAACAGATCGGCAATCAGGTTGAGTTACTGCTCGCGAAGTAGCACAGATACATAACTTTAAATGTCACTGCCTTTAAGAGCAGAACAATAACTATTTTTCGGGAGCCTGCGTGATGGAATTCTTTACTGAATATGGGACGATCCTTATCTTACTGGCAGCCCTCTGTGGCTTCTTTATGGCCTGGGGTGTGGGCGCAAATGATGTTGCCAACGCCATGGGTACTTCGGTCGGGTCAAAAGCGCTAACCATTAAACAGGCGATTTTGATCGCCATGGTCTTTGAATTCGCCGGCGCCTATCTGGCCGGCGGCGAAGTGACCTCCACCATCCGCAAAGGCATTGTCGACTCCGCAGTGTTTGCCGACAGGCCGGAAGATCTGGTCTTTGGTATGTTGTCGGCCCTGCTCGCCGCCGGTTTCTGGCTGCTGATCGCCAGCTTTATGGGCTGGCCGGTCTCTACCACCCATTCGATTGTTGGCGCGATTGTCGGCTTTGCCGCAGTGGGCGTCTCGGCTGACGCCGTTCACTGGAGCAAGGTGGGCACCATTGTAATGAGTTGGCTGGTCTCGCCAGTGATGGCCGGCACCATCTCATTTTTGCTGTTCCGCAGTGTTCAGCATCTGATTTTGCTGCAAGACGACCCCTTCACCAAAGCCAAACGCTATATCCCGATTTATATGTTTTTCGTTGGTTTTCTGATCGCCATGGTGACCCTGCTGAAAGGTCTCAAGCACGTCTTCAAAGACAATGGTATGTCGCTCTCCTTCTTTGAAAGCGCCATGATCGCCTCGGCGGTTGGTGTGCTGGTGGCAATTATCGGCGGCTATCTGTTAACCCGCATCAAACGTGATATGAGCCTGGAAACGGATAATCGCTTTGCCAATGTCGAGCGCGTTTTCGCCGTATTGATGATCTTCACCGCCTGCAGCATGGCCTTTGCCCACGGCTCCAATGATGTCGCCAATGCCGTTGGCCCGCTGGCCGCGGTGGTCAGCATTGTTACCTCTGAAGGTAATATCAGCGCCAAAGCGATTATGCCGCCGTGGATCCTGCTGCTGGGTGGCGCTGGCATCGTGGTAGGTCTGGCGACTTACGGCTTTAAAGTAATGGGCACCATCGGGCGCAAAATCACCGAGCTCACCCCGAGCCGCGGATTTGCCGCCGAGCTGGGTGCGGCGGGCACAGTGGTTATCGCCTCTGGTACCGGCCTGCCGATCTCAACCACGCACACATTGGTTGGCGCAGTGCTCGGCGTAGGACTGGCCCGCGGCATTGGCGCGCTCAATCTGCAGATGGTTGGCTCGATCTTCCTGTCTTGGCTGGTCACATTGCCCGCGGGCGCCGGGCTGTCGATTCTGTTTTTCTTTGGCTTTAAAGCCGCCTTTGGGCAGTGATAAAAAGCGCCCCAAGATAAGACGGTGCAGCCCAAGGCTGCACCAACTTGCCTCAAAAACCTGGCCTTTAATTATCGCAGCCCCCTGAAAGGCGCGAATCTCCTGGTGTTATCCAGTTGGCACAGTTTTTGTAT
>JALRJD010000110.1 GCA_023255165.1 Porticoccaceae bacterium
TGTCAGGGTCGCATCGGCATTGGCATCCCGCGGCGCCTGGCGGTAGTGCATCACCGAATTTCTCACACTGAGCACAAAATTACTCACCTGGCTTTCGTTAGTTTCAACAAACGAGATATTAATGGTTACCCGCTCGCCCTCGGCCTTGTTTGCATCGAGCCGCACCGACAACGCCTTCATAAACTGTAACAGCGGTACCTGTTGCAAAAACGCCTTTGAATAGGCCGCGTTATAGCGCGACATTTTTTCGCCGCCGCTTAACTCGCGAGCACCAGAGAGATAGATATCGCGCCAGGGGCCGGCCTCGGCCTGATAACCCATTTGGCGGTAAGCCGCGGCAAGCATTTCCCGGGCGGCACGGTTATCGGGTTCGGCAAACACCAGATGGTTGAGCACCTCGGCTACCCAGCGATATTCTCCCCGCGCCTGATAGGTCGCGGCCTTTTCCAGCAGCGCATCGGCACCACCCATAAACTCCACATAACGCAGCGCCGATTCCTCTGGCGGCAGCGGATTGAGCATCGCCGGGTTGCCGTTGTACCAGCCAAAATAGTGCTGATAAACCGCCCTGCTGTTATGACTCAAGGTGCCGTAATAGCCGCGCAGATGAAAGTTCCCGGCCAGGCTTTTTGGCAAACTTAACTGCTCGGCGATCTCATTGGGGGTAAAACCGATATTGGCCAGACGCAGCGTCTGGTCATGGGTGAACTTGTACATATCCTGCTGCTGTTGCAACTGAGTGACAATGCGCTCGTGGCCCCAGGTCGGCCAGTGATGGCTGTTAAACAACACCGCAACATTGCCACGCCGCTCAAGGGTATCGGCTATCTGGCCAATGTAATCACTCCACAACAGCGCATCGCGGACCTTGGCGCCGCGCAGTGTCAGCACATTGTGCATCACATGCGAGACCACCTCGGCGCCACAAAAAGCCTTCCACTTCGGCAGATAAAAGGTCAATTCGGCCGGCGCTTCACTGCCCGGCATATTAAAAAATTCAAACTCGACACCATCCACCGACAGATTCACCTGAGGCTGATCAATCACCACATTGGGTTGCAGGATCGAGGTACTGCCGAAGATCACCTGTTTGCCCAGCCCGGTGTCGACATGGCCAGTGGCGGAATAGTCCAGAGCATCGCCATACATGTAACTGCCACGGCGAATCATCGCCGGCCCGGCAATAATATTTTCGCTGACCGCCTCGTGAATAAAGCCCACCGGCGCAATCACCGGAATCTGTTGCGCCGCCACCTGTTCGGCGCTGAGCAGCGCCAGCACACCGCCAAAATGATCAATATGGCTATGGGTAAAAATGATCCCGCTAATATTAATTGGGCCCAATTGCTGTTGCACAAACTCCATCGCGGCACGGCCGGTTTCCAGCGTGGTGAGTGGATCCACCACAATCCAACCGCTGTCGCCTTTAATCAGAGTCATATTGGCCAGATCAAAACCGCGCAGTTGATAGATGCTCTCTTCTACCTCAAACAGTCCGCGAATATTATTCAGTCGCGCCTGACGCCAAAGGCTCGGATTAACCGTATCCGGCGCAGCGCCCTGCACAAACTCATAGGCCGCGCCATCCCAAATGACATCTCCGCTGGGATTGGTCAACTGGTTATTCGGCGCCGCTGCCAGCATGCCGCGCATGGCATCCTGAAAATCCTGTTGATTATCAATATCCAGCGACTCGGCCAGCTTACGGTTGGCGGCCAGGGTATAGCTACTCGCTTTAAAAGCGGATTCTAAGTCTGCGTTGTTATCACCCGTCTGCTGCGCCTGATCGCAACCCGCCAGGGCAACAAGCAATGTACCGCCAACCAACAACTGCGCAAAACGCCGCACTGAAGTGGCAGCCACGCCCATAAGCGCACACCATGGCAAATTGGATTGCATCGAGAGACCCCTTTTAAATTTTTTCTTTTATGTAATCTTTTTATGTAACGTTTCTATCTGACGTTTTTATGTCGTGTTTTTTATATTTTATTTTTTATGTTTTATTTTTTATATTTTCTTGTTTTCTCGTATCTATTAACCGCGCAGAAAAAAGCCATACTTCACCGGCATTAAGCGACTGATCCAATCAATTATCATCGAACCCTTACCCACCCTGATACGAGTCTTACCCTTGCGAACACCGTTCAAAATATCGCTCGCGGCTTCATCGGGCGTGGTCCAAAACCAACTCTCCATCCGTTCGCGCTCTTCCTCAAGATCAAGGCCACTATCGTCTGGCAAATTCACCCGCGCGTTTTTGGCAATGCTGGTTTTAATGCCAGCCGGAAAGGCACAGGCAACGCGAATATTAGCGCCCATAAATTCAACTTCCTGACGCAGGACATCGCTAAACCCCCGCACAGCAAATTTTGAACTGCAGTAAGCGCTTTGCATCGGTGCGGTGAGCAAGCCAAATACACTGGATATATTGTCTATCACGCCCTCATTAGACTCTTTCATCAACGGCGCAAAGGCTTTACAACCGTAACCATTTAATTTTTTTAATGTTTCTTCATAGAAATCCCATACTAAAGGCGATGTAGCATTGACATCCA
>JALRJD010000115.1 GCA_023255165.1 Porticoccaceae bacterium
GCGTCAAAGGTGTCGGGACCCTCCAGTGTGCTGGGTGTCAACCATATTCGCGGTGGCTCAAGACTGAGCGCGGATCAGGTTCGACGTGCCATTGAGGGGTCGCTGGAACGGCTGCAGACAGATTATCTAGACCTCTATCAGGTGCACTGGCCGGAGCGCATGACCAACTATTTTGGCCAGCGTGGCTATATCCACCAGCCGGATCTCGATGGCATTGCGATTGAGGAGACTCTGGTGGCGCTGGCTGAGCTGGTGGATGAGGGCCTGGTTAAGCATATTGGCATTTCCAATGAGACTCCCTGGGGTGTGATGGAATATCTGCGCCTCGCACGAGAGCGGGATCTGCCGCGGATTGTTGGCATTCAGAATCCTTACAGTCTGTTGACGCGGCAATTTGAAACCGGCCTGGCGGAGATGAGCTTTCGCGAAGGGGTCGGGTTGCTGGCCTATTCACCGCTGGGCTTTGGTGTGCTGAGTGGTAAATATTTGAACAATGCAATGCCCGCTGGTTCGCGTATCGACCTGTTTCCAAGGTTTGCTCGTTACAGCGGCCCAATCGCGCAGGCAGCGACTCAGGCTTATCTGGATGTGGCGGCAAAACACGGTTTGAGTCTGGTTGAGCTGTCTCTGGCTTTTGTCTGCCAGCAGCCCTTTGTGGCCAGCTGCTTGATTGGCGCGACGACCATGGCACAGCTAAAGCAAAATATTGATGCCTGTCAGGTGGTGCTTTCCGATGCGGTGAAAGCGGACTTAAATGAGGTTTATCAGCGTTACCCTGATCCTGCGCCTTGATCAGGTATTCTGGTCCGGTCTCTGGATAAGAGTCTGGCGGGGAAACAGCTTGGGATTGTTCAGGCTAACCACTTTGCGGCGACTGGTGTCGCCGCTGATCAATACAACCTGGGTTTTTGCCACGCCAAACTCTTTGGCGAGAAAGCTTAGCAACCTGGCGTTGGCGAGGCCATCAACCGGTGGCGATGTCAGTCGAATCTTGAGCTGGTTGTCGTGTATGCCAACGATCTCGTTGCGCGATGCGCGGGGCTGAATCAAACAGTGCAGTCGCAGACAGGTTCCATCCCAGCGGTAGTGACCAACAGTTGCTTCGACCAATTTGCCTGCGCTCCCGGGGCCGGCCCTAGTTGACCAGCGACTGCACCACACCGCCGACAATCGGCAGCACCTTGTTGCGAATAACAATCAAACTCAGGATGGCGATCATCGGAGAGATATCCATCATGCCTATTGGCGGAATCACCTTGCGGAAAGGCCGCAGGTAGGGTTCGGTAATCTGTCCCACCAGTCGCACCGAGGGATGACCGGTGGTTCCCACCCAACTGGAGATGGCGAGAATAAAAATGCCCCAGAAGTAAATTTCTATTAAAGCGTAGAGCAGATCAAAGGCGGCGATCGGAATATATAAAACAATGGTTACAAAATTGACGTCGGTGGCCAGGCCCATTACCAGATAAAACATCCAGCGAACCAGAATCGCCGCTACCAGCACGGCCAGATTAAGCGTGCCAATGGTCGGGAAAATTTTCCCCAGCGGCTCCACGATCGGCGCTGATAGCTTGAACATCGTCTGCGAAATCGGGTTGAAGAAATCGGCCTGTACCAGCTGCAGCAGCAATCTGATCAGCAGAATAAAACTGACGATTTGCACAATCAGGCTGAGAAGATAGATGGGTGTTCCACCAAGTGCATTCATAGTGAGTCCTTAGAGTTGCCGGTTATACCAGCCGCTGTTTTTGGGGTTCAATTTTAGCTGGTAATTTTAGCCCGTAATGTTAGCTTGTGATTTTGGCCATCTCGCGGGCACGATCAACCGCGGCCTGCATTGCCTGACGGAAGCTCTCTTCAATATCCAGCGCCTGAAATGTCGCGATGGCGGCTGCCGTGGTGCCGCCGGGCGAGGTGACCTGCTGTCGCAGTTGCGCGGCATCGAGGTCACTGGTGCTGGCCATTTGGGCAGCGCCAAGCGCGGTTTGAATGGTTAGATCCCGCGCCGTCTGTTCGGGCAGTCCCAGTTCCTGAGCGATGCGCTGCATGGTTTCCATAATCAGGAAAAAGTACGCCGGACCACTGCCGGAGACGGCAATCACTGCATCGATGAGGGCTTCAGTTTCAACCCAGCAGCAGATGCCCACGGCACTGAATATAGCTTCGATGGATTGCTTTTGCCGATCGCTGACAAACTCGTTGGCAAACAGTCCGGCAGCGCCGCTGCGCACCATCGATGGGGTGTTGGGCATGGCTCTGACAATCGGCCGCCGCGCACCCAGCCAGCGCTGCAGGTCGGCAAGTTGAATGCCAGCGGCAACCGAAACAATCAGCGCGTCGGCCGCAATTGAGCGCGCAAGATCCTCCGCCACTGTGCCCATCACCTGGGGTTTAACTGCCAGCACAACAATCTCGGCGCCGGCCACCGCGCTGTGGTTATCGGCACTGGTGGCAATGCCGTAGCGCTGCTGAAGGCTGTCGCGTTTCTCCTGGCCGGGGTTGCCGACAGAAATTTGCGCGGCCTCAAAGCCGTTGGCCAACATGCCGCCAATAATACAGGAGGCCATATTGCCGCCGCCGATAAATGCAATTTTGCTCATTCGCTTTTCTCTCTGGCTCTTCTCTCTAACTCTTCTGGCTTGTGTACCCGATCGGCTTATGCCCGGCGCTTTTCGCGCTGACCAAATATATCTGTGCCGACGCGAACGATGGTCGATCCTTGCAGCACCGCCGCCTCAAGATCATCCGACATACCCATGGAGAGGCTGTCCATCTGTGGCAAATTTTCTGCTAACAGTGAGCGATTGATCTGATCGCGCAATTGCGCCAACTGCCTAAAAGCCTGCTGTTGTTCGTCGAAAGTTTTGCCCGCCTGGGGAATTGCCATCAGTCCGCGCAGCTGCAACTGGGGTAGTTTAGCGACTTCGAGTGCCACTGGCAGCACTTCGTCCACGGATAATCCTGACTTGCTCGGTTCATTGTCTATATTTACCTGCAGGCAGATATGCAATCGGCCGAGATGTTCGGGTCGCTGATCATTGAGGCGCTGGGCAATCTTCAGGCGGTCGACACTGTGCACCCAGTCGAAGTGCTCGGCGACACTGCGGGTTTTGTTTGATTGCAGCGGGCCAATAAAATGCCAGTGCAGATTTTCGCCGCGCAGTTGGACGATTTTGTCGAGGGCTTCCTGAAGATAGTTTTCGGCAAATTCGGTCAGGCCGGCCTGCATGGCGGACCGAATTTCATCCGCACCACGGGTCTTGCTAACCGCCAGTAACAGTATCTCGCCGGGGTCCCGACCGCACTGTTGTGCGCTCTGTTCGATGCGTTTGCTGACATGGTCAATGTTATTTTTTATGTTTGGCATATACTTATCAGGACATCGGGAGTTAAACGCAACATTTTTTGCCGCAAGGAATAAGCGAGAGACAGCATGGATATTACGGAATTATTGGCCTTTAGCGCCAAAGAGGGCGCATCAGATTTACACATTTCCGCAGGCCTTCCCCCCATTATAAGAATCGATGGCGATGTTCGGCGCATCAATTTGCCGCCCATGGAGCACCGCCAAGTCCACAGTTTGATCTACGAAATAATGAATGACAAGCAGAGAAGGGACTACGAGGAATTTCTGGAGACAGATTTTTCATTTGATGTTCCTGGCATTGCACGTTTTCGTGTCAATGTGTTTTATCAGAATCGTGGTGCGGCGGCGGTATTTCGAACCATTCCCTCGCAGGTGCTGACCCTGGAGCAGCTCGGCATGGGTGAAATCTTTAAGAAGCTGTCTTTAATGCCGCGAGGGCTGGTGCTGGTGACCGGTCCGACCGGTTCGGGCAAGTCGACCACGCTGGCGGCGATGATCGACTACGTGAACGACAATCGCTACGACCATATTTTAACCATCGAAGACCCGATCGAATTTGTTCACCAGAGTAAAAAGTGCCTTATCAATCAGCGCGAGGTACACCGCGATACCCACGGTTTTAGTGAAGCGCTGCGCTCGGCGCTGCGTGAAGACCCGGATGTGGTGCTGGTGGGTGAGTTGCGTGACCTCGAGACTATACGGCTGGCGTTGACCGCCGCCGAAACCGGTCACCTGGTGTTTGGCACATTGCACACTACCTCAGCGGCGAAAACCATCGACCGGGTTGTGGATGTTTTCCCCGGGGGTGAAAAGCCGATGATTCGGTCCATGCTGTCGGAATCACTGCAGGCGGTTATCTCGCAAACCCTGTTGAAAAAGATTGGTGGTGGTCGTGTGGCGGCTCACGAGATCATGATTGGCACACCGGCGATTCGCAATCTGATCCGCGAGGATAAGGTGGCGCAGATGTACTCTGCTATTCAGACCGGCGGTGCGTTGGGCATGCAGACGCTGGATCAATGTCTGCAGCATCTGGTCGGACAGCGCTTGATTAGTGCGGAAGTAGCGCGTGAAAAGGCCAAGATGCCCGAGAGCTTCTGATTCAGGGCTGTTAATTAACCAAGGGCTTTTAAAATAGAACGCGTTTTTAAGGAGAAAAACGATGTTGGACCAAACATTTGAAGGGCTGGTCAATTACATGGCGAAGAAAAAGGCCTCGGACCTGTTTCTTACCGTGGGTCTGCCGCCCTGCCTCAAGGTCAATGGTGCGGTAATGCCGATTACCAAAACCAGGCTCGGCCAGGAAGATTGCGAGAAGTTGGTGCTCAGCACTATGACGCGCGATCAACAGGATGAATTTAAAAAGCATAAAGAGCTCAACTTTGCGGTGATGAGCGAAACGGCCGGACGCTTTCGCGCCAGCGCGTTTTATCAGCGCGGTGAAATCGGCATGGTATTGCGGCGAATTGAAACTCAGATCCCGTCGCCTGAGTCGCTGCAGCTGCCACCGATTCTAAAAGAGCTGGTGATGAACAAGCGCGGCATCATCATTTTTGTTGGCGCCACCGGCACCGGCAAATCGACCTCCCTCGCCGCATTGATCGGGCACCGCAATAAAAACAGCCGCGGCCATATTGTCTCGATTGAAGACCCAATTGAATTTGTTCACGAACACCAGGGCTGTATTATCACTCAGCGCGAGGTGGGCGTGGACACCGAGTCTTTTGAGGTGGCGTTGAAAAATACCCTGCGCCAGGCCCCGGATGTGATCCTGATTGGTGAGATTCGCACCCCGGAAACCATGCAGCATGCCATCACCTTTGCCGAGACCGGCCATCTGGTGCTGGCGACCTTGCACGCCAATAATGCCAACCAGGCTCTGGACCGCATCAGCCATTTTTTCCCCTCCGACCGCCACGACCAGATGTGGATGGATCTGTCACTGAATATGCGCGGCATCGTTGCTCAGCAGCTGGTGCCAACCATTGATGGCAGCGGTCGTCGCGCGGCGATTGAGATTCTGCTGAACACGCCACTGGTAGCCGATACGATTCGCAAAGGGGAGGTGCACAAGCTGAAAGAGATTATGGGTAACTCCACTGAGCACGGGATGCAGACTTTTGATCAGGCGCTCTATGAGCTCTACACCAAAGAGCAGATCAGTTACGAAAATGCCATTGCCCACGCGGATTCAAAAAATGATTTGCGGCTGATGATCAAAATGCAATCGGATACCCATATTCAGGAGCTTGGAGCATCCGCGGACAGCTTGTCGATTGAGGAAGAGGAATCGGATAACCGGCGTTGGTAGCTGACGGCCTTGTAATTGTTGGTTTGGCGACTAACGGTCTGGTAAGAGTGCAGGTTAGGGCGGGCAACCAATAGTTGGCGAGTCGAGCCAGCTCTGCAGTATAAGTGACGCGGCAATATGATCAATTTTGGTCAGATCCTGATGACCCTGGTCGCGGCCAATGGTTTTGGCCTCACGACTGGTCAGCCGTTCGTCGACCATTTCCACCTCAACCGCAAAGCGGCCCTGCAGACGACGGGCAAACTTTCGTGCCCTGGTGCTCAACTCACTTTCACTGTCATCCATATTCAGCGGTAGCCCAACCACCACCAGGTCGGGGCGCCATTCACTGAGTAATTTTTCGACTTCAGACCAATCGGGAATGCCATCCACTGCTTTCAGAATGGTCAGGCCACTGGCGGAGCCGGTCAGGGTTTGGCCGCTGGCAACGCCGATCTGCTTCAGGCCATAGTCAAAGCCGAGCAATCTTTTTGCTTTGCCTGCCTCAGGCATGGCCAGCCTGATGAGAGAGCCTGCGCAGATCCAATCCGATGCTAAGCGCCGCCGCGGAAGCGCGCTGGGCGCAGTCGGTATTAAAAATAATTTCGGCATCCGCGGGGATGGTCAGCCAGCTGTTTTCGCCCAGTTCGCGTTCCAGCTGCCCCGCGTCCCAGCGTGAATAACCCAGGGTCACCAGAGAATTTTTCGGACCTTTGCCCATCGCCATATCGGAGAGAATATCCCGCGAGGCGGTAAGGCTGATTTCGTCGGAGATAGCCAGAGTGGATTCCCACTCCTGATCGCAGCGCGCGTGCAGGATAAAACCGCGATCGCGCTGCACCGGGCCGCCGTCAAACAGCAGTGGCCGCGCGCAATCATCCTGATATTCCAGCTTCAACTGATCGAAGATGGCCTTTACCGGAATATCCATCTGCTGGTTGATAATCAGGCCCATCGCGCCTTCCGAATTGTGCTCGCAGATATACACCACGGAATCGGAAAATGTCGGGTCATTGAGCCCCGGCATGGCGAGCAGGAAATGGTCTTTCAGACTGCTTATTTTTTTCGGTTTTGATGTTTCCATGCTTAACAATATGGGGGGTTATAGCGCCAAACTCAAGTGGAGCGGCGGAATTAGTTTGTTGTCAGCACATTGTTGGACTGGTATTGCCAGGTGCGAATAATATGAATTTCGTCGCGATTTCTCAGTTCTTTGGGGAATGGATTAAATGGCGCGGCGAGTTGCACCGAGCGCACAGCGGCCTGGTCTAGCACTCTGGAGCCGGAGCCTTTCGATACTTCAATTCGTTGCACCCTGCCATCGGCCAGCAGCACAACCACCAGTTGCACGCGGCCAAAAATACCCTGCACCCGCGCTTCGCGGGGGTAGTGAACATTGCCTATCTGCTCCACGCGCTGCTCAAAATAATGCATGTAGGCCGCTTCATCCGCCGACTTGGCCGACACCGAGGTCATGCGCAGTACTCTTGGCAGTTTGCTGTAGGCCTGTTTCAGCCGGTCGAGCTCTGCGCGCATGGCGCCAATATTGTTATCGCTGGGTTGTTGTTTAACGTTTTCATTGATCAGGTCGGGGCTGGGGTCTGTGGCACTGTGGTCGATAACAGTTTTATTGGCTTCGCCGCTACGGCTCAGCATTTTCTGCTGGTCAGCTTCCGAACGCTGCTGCTCGACGGCCGGCAACTGCCCTTGATCCTGATTTACAAATGGCGATAACTGGTCGGTTGTGGGTTGCGGAGTCTCGGTCTGGGCCTGATCGCCGCTGCCAAGCTGATTGGCCTGCGCCACAAAGTCAGCCTGTTCCGGCGCTGTATTGCTTTTATGATGCGCCAGGGTGACTTCGAGGGATACGCTGGGCGGCGCGCCGGCGGGGAGGGTAAAACTGAGTCCGGCCAGTAGCACCGTGTGCAGGATCAGCGCCAGCGAGAAGGTCTTGCGCAGGCGCTGCTCATTGGTGTTCCAGGGTCCCTCAATCAGGCTTTCCATTTTCCTTCCAGTAGCAGTTTTGCCAATGCCAGCGGTGACCTGAGACTAGCGGGTTCGCTGATCCAGTTTTGCTCGCACAGCATTGATCAGGCGCTCGCCGATTTGGGTGTTCTCGGCGGCATCGATTTCGCGGATGCAGGTCGGGCTGGTAACATTTATCTCGGTGAGATAGTCGCCAATAATATCGAGACCGACAAACACCAGGCCGCGCTCTTTCAGGGTTGGAGCGACCTGTTGTGCAATCCACATATCGCGTTCGCTGACGGGCTGAACCACACCGCGTCCCCCGGCGGCCAGGTTGCCGCGAAAATCGTTGCCCGTCGGGAGTCGCGCCAGGCAGTGGGGAATTACCTCGCCATCCACCACCAGAATACGTTTGTCACCCTGAGTGATTTCGGGCAGATATTTCTGCGCCATAATCGTTTGCCGACCATATTGGGTGAGTGTTTCCAAAATAACATTCAGATTTTGATCGCCTGCGGTAACGCGGAAAATGGATGTGCCGCCCATGCCATCCAGAGGCTTGTAAACAACATCTTTATGTTCATCAAGAAAGGCTTTGAGTCGTTGCTGATCCCGGCTGACCAGCAGCGGGGGCGTGCACTGGGGGAACTGCGTGGCAAAAACCTTTTCATTGCAGTCGCGCAGGCTTTGTGGCTTGTTAATCACCAGTGAGCCGCGCTGTTCAGCCGCTTCAAGAATGTAGGTTGAATAGATAAATTCGCCGTCAAACGGCGGGTCCTTGCGCATCAGCAGAACATCCATCTCTTCGAGAGCGATAACTTTACTCTCGCCCAACTCAAACCATTTGTCGGCATTATTAAAAACCCGCAGTGGTCGCAGCTGCGCCTTGGGCGCGCCGTTTTCCAGAAACAGGTCGTGCTGTTCCATGTAAAACAGTTCAAACCCCTGACCCTGTGCGGCCAGCAGGATGGCGAGCGTGGAATCTTTTTTAAATGAAATGGATTGGATCGGGTCCATGATAACCCCGAGAGTAGTGCTCCTGACCGTGCCCATAAAATGACAACCTTAAGCTGAGATTTGCGCTATAACTAATTGTGGCAACTGAGGTGCTGATGCCTCGGAAAAATTCTGTGACCTGTAAATCAAATTTGTTAACAAATTTAGAGGCTTGTGGATTATATATTACAAGTGTGTTTAAAATTCCATTACTTGAGTGACGCCGGCAATACTTGAGGCGTTAAGTGGTTTTACGGTGGTGAAAATATGGATGTTCAGGGCCTCAAGGTTCTTGTCGTAGATGACAGCAACACAATAAGACGCACAGCCGAAACATTGCTGGCAAAAGCCGGTTGTCAGGTTTCCACCGCGTCGGACGGTTTCGACTCTCTGTCGAAGATCGTCGATCTCAGACCAGATGTTATCTTCGTCGATATCATGATGCCGCGTCTCGACGGCTACCAGACCTGCGCACTTATCAAAAACAATCCCGAATACAAATCCATCCCGGTCATTATGTTGTCCAGCAAAGACGGTCTTTTTGACAAGGCCAAAGGTCGTATTGTCGGCGCCGATGACTATCTGACCAAACCCTTTGGTCGGGCCGAGCTACTCGATGTTTTGGAAAAGCACACTCACAACTAGTAAACAGGGCTTTTATTAAGCGCTATTAACAAGAGCTATCAACAAGGACTATCAACCAAAGGATTAGGAGGTTTGAAGAAATGGCAAAAGTATTGATTGTGGATGACTCCCCCACGGAAACTTACAAGTTGGTCAATATTCTTGAACGAAACGGATTTTCGGTGCTCTCTGCGGACTCCGGCGAGCAGGGCGTTGATCTGGCCCGCGACGAGCAGCCGGATGTCATTCTTATGGATATTGTAATGCCGGGCCTGAACGGCTTCCAGGCAACCCGGCAGCTCAGTCGGGGCAATGAAACCAAACATATTCCGGTGATTATTGTCACCGCCAAAAACCAGCAGGCCGATCAGGTCTGGGGTGAACGTCAGGGTGCCAAGGCCTATTTGGTCAAGCCTATCGACGAGAGGCAGTTGGTTTCGGCGATTACCTCTGTTCTGAATTAGGCGTGCCGGCCGTGGCCAAAGTGGACAAGCTGTTTGCACTCATTAGCGGAGTAGCCAGTCGATTCAGTCAATCGGCCTACGGGCTTCCCGCGCAAAAGCAAATTGTTGAGACTCGCAAACTGATCAGTTTCAGATTACTGGATCAAGACTATCTGGTACCGCTGAGTGAAGTGAATGAAATTCTTGAGCTGCCCGAGTGCACAAAACTGCCGCGGGTGAAACCCTGGGTCACCGGTCTGGCCAATGTTCGCGGGCGACTGTTGCCGATTATCAATTTTGCCGCATTTCTCGGTGGCAACTTGACCAGTGCGCTGCGCGATCGACGCGTTTTGGTGCTGGATATTAACAACGTCTACGTCGGGGTTATTGTCGATGCGGTGCAGGGTATTAAGTCACTGCCGGTCGACCTTCACCAGGCCTCTCCGGGCGAGGGCCCAATGGCCGGTTTTACCGATGGCAGTTTTATCGGCGAGGGGCAGACATTACCGCTTTTTTGCGCGCGCAAGCTGATTGAAAACGATCAATTTATGCATGTGGCCATCTAGCACGCCGACCGGTAAAGAGGATTATTCAGCTTCGCGAAGCAACCGTAACATCGAACAAACATGGAGGAACATATGAGTAAAGCAACGGGCAAAGGATCGCGCTTCCGCAGTTTGATTATGGCGCTGGGAATTCTGTGTATGGCAGTTGCTGTATACAGTGTTATCGAGGTCAACCGACAGGCGAAAAATGACCAGACCAATATCCAGAGCATTGTTAACCTGCGGGTTAAAGCGCTGGGTATTACCAAGCTGGCGGACGATGCCAGTGCTGCCACCGAAGAGGCCTTTGATGCACTCAAGGATTTGACTGCGAATATGGATTCGCTGTGGGGAAACCTTCAACAGCGGCTCTATGATCAGGGTGAAGTTCCCCGCGGTCAGATCAAAACAGTCGCCAGCAGTTGGCAAAAAGTACGCACCGAACTCAAGCAGTTGGTCGACAGCCGTGAGACGGTGATGTTTGTATCAACGGTCGCCAGTGAATTGAACGCCAAACTGCCAAGGTTGCAGGATGATTCAAGTCATGTTGTTGATTCGCTGATTGCGCAGTCCGCACCAGCCGGACAGATTGCGATCGCCCAGGAACAGCTGTGGTTGATCGAGCGCATTGGTCGCAATATCGACAAGATGATCCTTGGTAGCGGCGATGCCAACGTGGCGGCTGACCAGTTTAAAGGTGACTCCAATGTCTTCCGCGACACTCTCGACTCGATGAAGAACGGAAACTTTATTCTTGGCATTACCAAAGTCACCAACCGGGAAGCGCTCGCCAGCATCAAGCAGATCGAGGAATCATTTGATGTGGTAGCCAATGATATCGATCGTATTTACAACTCTACCAACGACCTCTCAATTGCCCGCAGCTCGGCGGTAGCGCTGCTGGCGGATGTTCCCGAGTTGCTGACCCAGCTCGATGGTTTGGATAGCACCGTGGCGAGTCTGGCGGGCTCGGAACAGCGGATCTTCAATGATCGAACATCGCTCTCGGCACTGGCCGCTTTTTTCAGCCTACTGGTTATCCTCGGGTTGATTAACTATCGGATAACACGTCGCAATCTGGTTGAGTCAGAGAAAATCAAAGACAAAAATCAGCAGGCGATTCTGCAGCTGCTGGACGATATTTCCGATCTTGCGGATGGTGATCTCACGGTGGAAGCGACGGTGACGGAAGACTTTACCGGTACCATCGCCGACTCGATCAATTTTGCAATTGGCGAACTAAGAAGTCTGGTGGAACACGTTGCGGTTTCCTCGGCCAAGGTTGCCGGTTCCGCCGATGCCACCCGGACAACCTCGTTACAGCTTGCTGAAAGTGCCGAGCATCAGGCTCAGGAAATAGCCGGTGTGTCGGCCGCGATCAATGAAATGGCGATTACTATCGATCAGGTCTCCTCCAACTCGGCTGAGTCGGCGGCGGTTGCGGAGCGTTCGGTGTCGATTGCCAAGAATGGTTCCCAGGTTGTGCGCAATACCATCGAGGGTATGGACACAATCCGTGAGCAGATTCAGGACACGTCAAAACGTATCAAGCGACTCGGCGAAAGCTCCCAGGAAATTGGCGATATCGTATCGCTGATCAACGAGATTGCCGAACAGACCAATATCCTCGCCCTTAACGCGGCAATTCAGGCGGCCATGGCCGGTGAAGCGGGCCGCGGATTTGCCGTGGTAGCGGACGAGGTGCAGCGACTTGCAGAGCGTTCAGCGACAGCGACCAAACAGATTGCCGGACTGGTCAAGACGATTCAGACCGACACCAACGAGGCGGTGAGCTCAATGGAGCAGACCACCGCTGAGGTGGTGAAAGGGGCCGAGCTGGCACACAGTGCCGGTATCGCGCTGGAAGAGATCGAAAATGTATCGACCAACCTCGCAGAGTTAATTCAGGATATTTCTGAAGCGGCACGGCACCAGGCCACCACATCCGCGCATATTTCCAACACCATGAATGTGATTCAGGAAATTACCTCGCAAACACTGTCGGGAACCAACGATACCGCGACATCCATTGGAGAGCTGGCCGATATGGCGGTGGAGATGAAGCACTCGGTGAGTGGCTTTATTCTGCCTGGCTCACGACGTGGTGAAGGCGCCACTGACAGTGATAGTTCAACCCTTGATGGCGAGCCCAATCAAGAAATCGATCCGGATCAGCTTGATGATGACCAACTCGGCGCGATGTTTGCGGTGGCCACTGATACGGAGATTGACGAGGAAGAGACGGCGTTTGCGGAAGAAGCCGATCAGGATGCGGATGACGAAATGTTCGATCTTGATTTCGATAGCGACCAGCAAACAGACCGCGAAACAAGTCACTATCTCAAGGTCGATATTGACGACGAGGATGAGCTTGTGCATCTCGAAGAGTTTGAGGCGGAAATCGAGGCCATGCTGACGGATGGCGGTGATAAAAAGCGCTAGATAGTCGACTTACAAGGGCTTATCGGTGGCCAATCAGGTAGAGAGACAAATTCTTCAGCGCAGCGATTTTGGATATTTCGATATTTGGAAAACGGCGATTGAAGAACGTACAGGCGTGCAGATCACCCCTGACCGCGAGCGCGCTCTGTCGTTATTGTTAAATCGCCGAATGACCGAAGTCGGCTGCCTGGATATCGACGACTATATGAATGAAGCGCTGGACGTTATCAGGGGCGCCAAGGAATGGAGTGATCTGGTCGATAGCCTGCTGGTAAAAGAGACCAGTTTTTTTCGCCACCGACCATCATTTGAATTTGTTTCGCAGTGGGTTAAGCAAACTGTAAGCAGTAAACATTTTGTTGGGCCGCTGTGGGTTTGGAGCCTCGGCTGTTCGTCGGGGGAAGAAGCATACTCACTGGCAATAACCATTGAGCGGGCGATGTTGGAAGTGGGACGCAAGCCCCGTTTTGGTGTGATTGGCACGGACATAAGCCGCGACGCGATCTTTCATGCGCGCCGCGGAATTTACCGCAAGAGCAAAATGGCTGCAGTTGATGAAGCCACATGTGGTGAATATTTTACTCAGGTAGGTAAGCAGCTGTGGCGAGTAAACGCTGATTTGCGCCGCCGGGTCTGCTTTCTGACAAGCAATATACTGACAGATAAATCGCCACTGATAAGGCGGAAACTGCATCTTATTTACTGTCAGAATATGTTGGTTTACTTTCGTCGCTGGAAGCGCCGTGAACTGGTAAATCAATTGACCGAGCATCTGGATAGTAACGGTTGTCTGATGTTGGGTTTGGGGGAGCTGAACAACTGGAATCCGCACGGATTTACACGTGTCGCAGCGCGCAGTGTTCAGGCTTACAGCAGGGTTAAAAATATTGAACAGGGAGAAGCTCAATGAGCGACGTTCAAGTGAAAAGCATCAAGACATTTACCGGGTTGGAGTGGCTGGTAGGTGAGATAGAGAACAGCTTAAATGCTGCCTTTAACGAACTCGAAACCTTTACCCAAAACACCGGCGACGAGACCAAAATACGCTTTTGCATTGGCCATCTGCATCAGATTAATGGCCCATTCAAAATACTTGAATGCGAGGGCTGTATTTTACTGGTCGAAGAAATGGAAGCGCTGACGCAGGCCATTATCGATAAAAAGGTTTCCAATATAAATGAAGCCTGTGAAATTCTGGTTCAGGCAATCGTCAAACTACCTATCTACCTGCGGCAGCTGCTGTCGACTCGCGAAGACCGGCCCGAGACACTGATCCGTCTGCTCAATGATTTGCGCGCTGCCCAGGGCCAGGCACTGGTGTCGGAAGGTATTTTGTTTGCGCCGGATTTATCAGCCTTTGAGCACGCCGCGGAAAACCGGATCAAGGTTGACGCCAATCCGGCGACTGCAGACTTGATCAAGCGTCTGCGACAGGTGTACCAGTTATCGCTTATCAAAGTGATCAAGCAGCAGGACCAGGCAGCCAATTTTGCCAACCTGAAAAAAGTGCTGCAGCGCATGGGCGAAATTTCCAAAGGCAGTTGGCAGGAAAAACTGTGGCATATAGCCGGTCAGGCTCTCAGCCTCACGGCAGCCGGAGAAATCGGCTTTAGCATTGCGCTGAAAAAACTCTTTCGAGCACTCGACAGTCAACTCAAAAATCAGGCCAATGATATCGCGTCGGGAGAGCCCGGTACTCCGGATATCGGCCTGTTAAAAAACCTTCTTTATTACCTCACCACCACCAAGCCCGGCACTGAGCCACTGCAAAGCATCTGGCGTGAATACAAACTTGCCGATGCATTTCCTTCCGGAACAGTCGATCCCGACCATGGCCGTCTGATACCACAGTACGATTCGCTGGTTGTGCGCTCGCTTGTCGCGGCAATTCAGGGTGAGTTGGCCACTGTGCGTTCGGCGCTGGAGAGGTTTTCTCTGGAAGGCGGGCTGTCGGCCGACGAGGTTCGCGAGTCGTTGCCAATTGTGGCCAATATGGCCGACTCTCTGGCTCTTGTCGGGCAGGGGAAGTTGCGCGATGCCGCCAGTCGGCTGGACAAAAAGCTGCGGGCAATATTTTCTGTTGAAGGTTCCTCGCCCACCACGGGCTTTGGAATCAATGATCATGCTGTTGCTGAAGCGGTGCAGGATCTGGCAGAAATTGAGCTGGCTCTAAATACCTGGGCGGCGAGCCCGGACAAATTTTCCGGAACAGTCGATCTCGATAGGCAGCAGAATCAGTTTGAATTCGACAGCGCAAGCCAGGCGCTGCTGGCCGAATCACGAACCGGCATTGAGCGCATTAAAGAAGCGGTTGTCGGCTTTATCAATTCCCATTGGGATATGCAGCTACTCACCCAGGTGCCGGGAATGTTCAAGGAATTGCAAGGAGCACTGCGCATTATCGGTTTGACGCGAGCGGCCTCGGTTGTGGCGGGTTGTGCCGAATATGTTGAAAATATGATCGCCGAGGAGCAGCAGGTCGAGTGGCGTGCGCTGGATACCTTTGCCGACGCGATCACGATTATTGAATATTATCTCGAGCAGTTTCATATCGACACTGGTGCCCAGCAAGAGGATGTTCTGAAAGCGGCGGAGGAGAGTATTTATGCACTGCTGCACGGAGCGGATGCCTTGCACTCAACACCCCCGCTCGAAGCGCAAGATGATCAGTTGCGTGCGGAGCCGGAAGAGATTATCGAAGAGCTGGTATCGTTGGAGCAACAGCAGGAGTCTGTGGCGCCTACTGAAACTGCTGGGCCCGAGCAGGAAACCGCGGAGCGCAGCGCTGAAGTGATACCGATCAGCGATCCTTCGGCGCAGCGGGAAATGCCAAAAGCCGATGCCGAGGAGTTTGTCGACGACGAAATTATTGAAATCTTTGTCGAGGAAGCCGACGAAGTTCTTGAAGCATTGACCGGGTTACTGCCCGAGTGGAGAAACCAGCTTCAGGATAAAGAGTTGCTCGCCGTTGCGCGGCGCTCCTTTCACACCCTCAAAGGAAGCGGGCGCATGGTCGGCGCAGCCAATATTGGCGAACTCGCCTGGTCAGTTGAGGATATGTTTAATCATGTGATCGATGGCCGCGTAAGTTGCAGTGAGTTGATGGTCGATCTCTCTGAGCGCGCAATCGCATCACTTGCAGTCATGATCGCGGATTTTTCCGGACGTCAGCCAATTGAGGATTCCGAACAGGCCACGGCTGTTGCCACGGCCATTATTGGGACTGCCGGGCGTCTTGCCAGCGGCGAAGTTCTCGACCAACTGCCCGCCGAGCTGGTCGGACAGGTTGCAGGCCCCGACGAGCTTGCGGGCAAAATTGACGAGGAGGATGAAGAGGAGAGAGAACAGCAGACTGAAGAGCAGAGCCCGCCAGAGGTATTGGAGGCGGCAGCAGAAGATGAAGCGCAAGCGGCGTCAGCCGCAGAAAAGATCGCAGAGTCGGATGCCCAGCCTGATGATGTCGATCTGCCCGCTGAGAAAATTGACCAGGTTCAACAAGATGGCCAGGATAACGCTGAAGGCCAGGAAGATCATGAGGCAATACTGCTGGAGATCTTTGTCACCGAAGCTCAGAGCCACCTGAAAACCATCGACGAATTTGTCTGCAAGACACGCAGCGCCGCACCGCTCTACAAAACGCCCCCGCTGGCTCTGCAGCGCGCCTTGCACACGCTGAAAGGCACCGCGGAAATGGCGGACTTTTCACAGTTGAGTCGGCTGGTCGCACCGCTCGAAGAGTTTATCAAGGAGCTGCACCATCACCATATTTGTGTCGACGATGATATTGTCGACCTGGTTGCGGACGCTACCCGTTTCTTCCGCGCCATTCTGTCGCGCATGACAGAAGGGGAATCCGCGGAGCTTGATGGGCTGCCAATGTTCCGTGCACGTCTTGCCGAGTTGCGTGAAAAAGCGGTTGGTCATCTGTTGCGCGGTGCAGCCAATGATGCCACTGGTAAAGACTTTAGCGCGGTCAAACAGCTGATGGCGCACGGGCTTTTGTCGCTGCAGAATTATCCCGATCTGTACGATTATCTGCAGCGCCGGACGGCACCGCCCAGGGTAATTTTCAATGAATTTCTCACTGATCTGGATGCCATACAAAACCTCGAAGCGGATATAGAACCGATCCTGCAGTTGGCCGAGTTGATGGCTCGTATTTACCGGTTGTTGTCGCAAATAGGCCTGTTCCCCGAGCAGACGATTATCGACACCCTGAAGCACAACCATGAAAATTTACTTAACCTGTTCGATATGTTGGCCGCGGATCAGGACCTCAATCCGCTATCCGAGGATGACAAAAACAGTCTGCTGACCATCGTCGATCAACTTACTGCACAGCTTGCCGAAAGGGTGGAGTCAATTGAAACTCTGGAGGAAGAGCCATTAGCGGAAATTGAAAAGTCCGAACTTGAGCCAGAACCAGAACAGGAACCTCAACCGTCTGCTGAAGATACTGCCGAGCCACAGGAGGAGCTGGAAGCTGCTGGGCCTGAGCTAACAGACGCAACTGAGCCAAATCAGACTGAAAATGAAATTCCACCCTCCGAACCACCTGCGGCGAAAACCGAATCAACGCCAATGGTGGATACCGAGCTCGATCCCGAGATCGTCGCGGTATTTGTCGAGGAGGCCGATGATATTGTCAGCCATATCGAAGAGTTGACTCTGGCCTGGCGCTCGACTCCCAAAGAGTTGGAGCTGGCTGATCGAGTCAAGCGCGATTTGCATACCTTAAAGGGTGGTGCGCGAATGGCGGGCTTCCGGGCGCTGGGGGATCAGGCTCACGCCATAGAATCGTTGATCGATGAGACCAAGGTGTACGATAAGCGCTTCTTCAAAATCATACTGGCGCAGCAGGAAAAGCTGATCAGCACCTATGATATTGTCCGCCAGATGGCAGCTGGCGGTGATGTCAAAAAACTTAGCCAGCAGCTGGTCGACATTGAGGGCCGCGACGACATTATTGCCGAGGAGGAACCGCAATCCGACTCCGTGGCGAGTTTTATCAAATCGCTGACCGCGCCGGCGGAATCCGGGCCCGGGGCAACAGAGCGCCAGCCCGCCGCCGAGCAGAGCGCACTTAAGGGTGACATTAAAGAGGTTGTCAGGATCGGTGCAGAGGTACTCGACACCCTGGTCAATCTGTCCGGCGAAAATATTATTTTCCGTGGGCGGGTCGAAGAGCAGCTCAGTGAGTTCAATCAATTCCTCGACGAGATGGATGCCACCATCGACCGTTTGCAGAGCCAGGTCAGACGCCTCGGCACTGAAACTGAAGCGCAGATCGATTACCGCCGCGAGCAGATAGAGGCCTCGGGGCAGGAGGCGAACTTTGACCCGCTGGAGATGGATCGCTATTCGCAGTTGCAGCAGCTGACCGGATCATTGATGGAGTCGGCATCCGATTTGCGCGACTTGAAAGAGACGCTGAATGATAGATTAAACAGCACCGAGAGCCTGCTATTACACCAATCGCGAATCAACACCGATTTGCAAGAGGGATTGATGAAAACCCGCATGGTGCCCTTTGCCAGAATTGTTCCGCGACTGCGCCGAATCACGCGCCAACTCGGCATAGAGCTGAAGAAAGACGTCGACCTGCGCATGGACAATATTCATGGCGAGATGGACAGATCGGTTCTCGATCGCATGGTGGCGCCTCTCGAGCATATGATTCGCAACTCGATCGACCACGGCATCGAAAGTGCGGAGGAGCGTTTAAAAGCGGGCAAACCGGCCAGCGGGAATATTGTTATCACCAGCTACCGGCAGGGTGGAGACATTGTGATTAAGCTGGCGGACGATGGGCGAGGTCTGGATGTTGAAAAAATACGCCGCCGTGCGCTGGAGAAAGATTTGATCGCCGAGGATGCGGCGCTATCAGCCCATGAGATTGCCCAGTTTATTTTCCACCCGGGGTTTACCACCTCTGACTCGATTAGCCAGATATCCGGCCGAGGTGTTGGCATGGATGTGGTGAGCAGCGAGGTGCGTCAATGTGGTGGCCGTGTCGAGATTGATACCTCGGCCGGTCACGGCACCCAGTTCACCATCATTCTGCCCTTTACCCTGTCGGTTAACCGCGCATTGATGATCAATGTCACCGGCGATCTCTATGCGCTGTCACTGAACTCGATTTATGGGGTGCACTTTATGCCCCAGTCAGTGGTCGATGAAGCGATCAACAGCAGCGGCGTGATCAACTATGCCAATATGGATTACGAGCTCTGTTATCTGGGCACCCTGCTCAATCCCGAGATATCAAAGCGCCCCGACAGTTTGGGCAGTGATGCCGCACTGGTGCTGTTCCATTCCGACAACCGGCGCTTTGCGGTGCAGGTTGATGAGGTTATCGGCACCAGAGAGATTGTGGTTAAGACCCTGGGTTCGCAGTTTTCCATTGTGCCCGGTCTGGGCGGCGCAACCATTCTCAGCGATGGCCAGGTGGTGGTGATTATCGACCTTAATGAACTGGCACGAGTGGCGATTGTCGATCTGCCCAAGGTGGGTCAGGACGACCAGGGCGGCCTGACTCTGGATGCTCTTTCGGCGCTCGCCAATGAGTCGTCGCCAAATATATTGGTGGTGGACGATTCGGTGACGGTGAGAAAAGTGACCAGTCGCGTTTTGCGCCGCCAGGGCTACAGGGTGGCAACCGCCAAGGACGGTGTTGAGGCGTTAAAAGCCATGCAGGAAGAAATACCCGCGGTGATTCTGCTGGATATTGAGATGCCCCGTATGGATGGCTTTGAAGTGGCCACAAGGGTCAGAGCCAGCGAGGAGCTGCGCAATATTCCGATTATTATGATTACCTCGCGAACCGGCGACAAACATCGCCAGAGAGCCATGGAGTTGGGCGTCGACCACTATATGGGCAAGCCTTATCAGGAAGAGCAGTTGCTGGAGACCTTGGACCAACTACTAACGGCACAGAGCTAGAGCGGCCCAATGCAAGACCTGCAGAGAAGCCCGCCCATAGAGTCAAATAAGGGAACATCAAATAAGGTAAGACCAAACCAGGGTGCCGTAAAAGTCTGGTTGCTGGGAGCATCTACCGGCGGGCTGGCGGCGATACGACAGTTTCTGAGTGCTATTCCTGTGCGCAACGATCTGGCTTTTGTCTATGCGCAACATATAGGTGCGCAGCAACTGCCGGTGGTAATGAAAATGATTGAAACGCACAGCGGCTGGTCAGCGCATGAACCGTCGACCGGCCAGATGATAAAGCCGGGAACGGTGACGGTGATATCACCGCAATTTGAGACCAGATTTAGCAAGCAGGGTTGGGTGTTGCGTTTCAGCTCGCCCTGGCGTGGCCAATACGCGCCTTCAATCGACCAATTGGCCAACCGCCTGGCGCAGCTCTATCGCCAGGATTGTGGAGCGATTATATTTACCGGCATGGGCAGTGATGGCGCCAGAGGCTGTCAGGCGATCAAGGAATATGCTGGCCAGGTCTGGGTTCAGGATCCTGATGTCTGCACCGCGCCATCCATGCCTGAGGCTGTGATGGCGCGCTGCAAAATTGATTTTGCTGGCACGGTTGAAGAGCTTGCAAAAAGATTACAAGGGAACGAAATACAAATGGAGGTTTGTCGCCGATGAGTTTATTTTTTCTCGATCAAAAAAAGGCCGTCGCCCAGATTGACTGTCTGTCCATCAACACCGGGCAGGCTAACCTGTTGGTTCCGATGCCCGCGGTTGCGGAGATTATTCTTAATCAGGAAACCATCGCGAGCGGCGACTCTCCGGACTGGATGTTTGGCTGGATCAGCTGGCGCAATCTGACTATACCGCTTATCGACTTTGCTGCCCTGCAGCGCGGAGAGACCTGTGCCGACTTTGGCGGCAGCACTCGCATCGTGGTGCTCAACAGTCTGGTCGAGGGGCATCAGCACCGCTATTACGCCATTATCTGCAAGGGATTTCCCCATACTCTCAAGGTTGAGGAAGACAGTGCGCTGTCGGCACAGGGCAGTGCGAACATGCCCGCCTGCATCAGTCAGAGGTTTGACCTCGATGGACAGTTGCTGGAGCTGCCTGACTTCGAGGCGATCGAAGCCCATCTGCGGGAAATACCGGATAATCACTAATAAATTCACCGGCATCCTGGCCTGAGACCGCGCGCAGGCAGGTGACTTGCCGTCCACAGATTAATAGTTTTAAGCGACTGCGCCGAGTGTTAGTCTGACCGTCAAATAACTATAACTAGAAAATATTGAGGTACTCCCCATGAACGGCCTGATAATGGATTCCCAGCTGACCATCACATCGATCATGAATCATGCTGATCGAATTAATGGTAAAAGCGAAATCGTCTCGGTTACGGGCGATAATCCGCACCATCGATGCACCTACAATGATGCATTCAGACGCGCGCGCCAGATGGCGAATGCGCTCAAAGCAGTGGGCTTTGAGTCGGGTGATCGCATCGCCACATTGGCCTGGAATGATTACCGTCACTTTGAACTCTACTATGCCATTTCCTGTTCCGGGCAGGTCTGTCACACCATTAATCCGCGCCTGTTCCCCGAGCAGATTGAATTTATTATCAACCATGCAGAAGACCGGTTTATCTTTACCGACCCGATGTTTGTGCCACTGCTGGAAGCGCTGCAGGACAAGCTGACCTCGGTTGAGGGTTTTGTGGTGATGACTGATGCGGCGCATATGCCGGAGACCAGCCTGAAAAATGCGCACTGTTATGAGACCTTTATCGAGGGCCAGCCCGAGACCTTCGACTGGCCCGAGCTGGACGAGCACAGTGCCAGTTCCATGTGTTACACCTCGGGCACCACAGGCAACCCCAAAGGCGTGGTCTACAGCCATCGCAGCACCGTGTTGCACTCCATTGTTGGCTCTCTGCCCGATGTGATGAATCTCTCGGGTTCAGATGTGATTATGCCGATTGTGCCTATGTTCCATGTCAACGCCTGGGGCACCGCCTATAGCGCGCCAATGGTCGGCGCAAAACTGGTGTTCCCCGGCCCGAAAATGGCCGACGGCGAAACACTGACCAATCTGATTAACGCTGAAAAAGTTGGCTATTCGCTCGGTGTGCCGACGGTATGGCTGGCGCTGGTCGACTACCTCAACGCATCCGGAAGAACTGTCGAGACGCTCAAGTCTGTTGTTTCCGGCGGCTCCGCATGCCCACTGTCGCTGATGAAAGAGATGGAAAAGCACGGTGTTATTGTGCATATGGGCTGGGGAATGACTGAGATGAGCCCGCTGGGATCCTACAATCGCCCGATGGATTGGATGCAGGAGCGTAGCGAGGAAGAACAGGATGCCTACCGTGTCCGCGCCGGCCGCGTGGTGTTTGGCGTCGAAATGAAAATTGTCGATGGCGACGATAATGAGCTGCCCTGGGATGGTCGTGCCTCCGGCGTGTTGCTGGTCAAGGGGCCATGGGTGTGCAGCGGCTACTATCGACTGGATGACAAACCCGCGGTGGATGCCGATGGCTGGTTTAACACCGGCGATATGGCATCGATCGATGAGTATGGTTATGTGACCATCACCGACCGTATTAAAGACGTGATTAAATCCGGCGGTGAGTGGATCAGCTCAATTGATGTTGAGAATGCCGCCATGGCGCATCCAGAGGTCCAGGAAGCGGCGGTAATTGGCGTCCCTCACCCGAAGTGGACCGAGCGGCCGCTGCTGATTGTGCTGCCAGTCGAGGGCACCACACCGACCAAAGAGAGTGTGCTGGCCTCGCTGGACGGCAAAATCGCCAAATGGTGGGTGCCTGAAGATTGCGTTTTTGTCGATCAGATTCCGCACACGGCAACCGGTAAGATCAGCAAAAAAGATCTGCGCGATCAATTCAAGGACTACCAATACGCCTGATAATCACCTTGCTGTCAGCCATTCGTCAACCGCATGTCACGGCAAGCGTTATGGTTGCGGCAAATTTAACAAGAGGATGAATTATGCGTAAATTAATTGTTTTCACACTGGCCGCGGTATTTTCAGTAGTGGCTCTGGCCGGTCACCATGAAGGTGGCCCCGACGGAATGAAACACCCGCCCAAAGGAATGTTCAAGCGGGCTGACCTCGATGGGGATGGCGTGATTTCCAGGGAAGAGCACGAGAAGGCTCTTGCCGAAATGACAGAACGGCGCCGTGAACATTTTGCCGAGATGGATACAGACGGCGATGGCTCGCTGAGCAAGGAAGAGGCCAAGGCGGGTATGGAGGAGCGCAAAAAAGAGATGCAAGAGCGCCGCAAGGAAATGCGCGAGAAACGCAGCGAACGGGATAAGATGCACGAGGACGACGAGTAATCCACATCGGCCTGTCGCGCCGCTGACAAGGCTGTAGTGAAAAGACCATCTAGTAACAGATGGTCTTTTTTTGCGTTATTTTCAGGCTAACTGACCCCGCCTTGCCCGCTCTTAGGGGCAATTTATTTGCACCGCAAAAGGAAGTCACGCATAGTTACGGCCTAACTGATTTCTGGTGTTATATGACTGATTTTTTGATCGCTCCATCCATCCTTTCTGCCAACTTTGCCCGCCTCGGCGAAGAGGTCGACGCTGTCCTCGAAGCCGGCGCCGACGTGGTTCACTTTGATGTGATGGACAATCACTATGTGCCCAATCTGACCATCGGGCCAATGGTCTGCAAGGCGCTGCGCGATCACGGTGTAACCGCTCCGATCGATGTTCATTTGATGGTGCAGCCGGTGGATGATCTGATTCGCATGTTCGCCGATGTCGGCGCGACCTATATAACCTTTCATCCCGAAGCATCCAATCATGTCGATCGCTCATTGCAGCTGATCCGTGATCTCGGCTGCAAGGGCGGTCTGGTGTTAAATCCTGCGACTGGCCTTGACGCGGTTCGCTGGGTGATGGACAAAATGGATATGTTGCTGCTGATGTCGGTTAACCCCGGCTTTGGCGGGCAGAAGTTTATTCCCGCGACCCTCGACAAGTTGGCCGAGGCGCGCAAGCTGATCGACAGCAGTGGCCATGATATTCGCCTCGAGATCGATGGCGGTGTCACCGTGCAAAATATTCGCCAGATCGCGGCGGCCGGTGCGGACACCTTTGTTGCCGGTTCAGCCATTTTTGGCGTCGACGATTATGCCCAGGTAATTGGCAGCATGCGCAGTGAGCTGGCGAAAGCCTAGGCGCGGCGAGAAAATATAAAATCATTCCCGCGGACGGTTTGTTGCGCCGTCCTAATTGATTACAATAGCAACCCTATCTATCGGAGACAGGTCGTGAGCGACTCGAGTTCTAAACAGTTTGACATTGATTGTCGCACCTGGTGTTGGCGCAGCTAAACAAGCCAAGGCGGATCAACGCCTCTTTAACACCACTCTGTACAGAACCAGGACCAGACTATGACTCCCGAAAAATTTGCTGATTTAGCCCGCCAGGAATTCAACCGAATTCCCGTCACCCGTGAGGTGCTGGCTGATCTTGAAACCCCCCTTAGCGTTTACCTAAAGCTGGCCTATGGGCCCAACTCCTACCTCTTTGAATCAGTTCAAGGTGGTGAGAAATGGGGCCGTTACTCGCTGATTGGCCTGCAGACCTCGACCGTGCTCAAAGTATTTGGCGACAGCCTCGAGATCGTTCGTGACGGCAAACCGATGGTCAACCGCAAGACCAGCGACCCGCTGGCCGAAGTGGAGCGATTCCGGCGGCTTTTCAGCATGCCGGATCTGCCTGACCTGCCGCGGTTTACCGGCGGACTGGTTGGCTACTTTGGCTACGACACGGTCCGTTTTGTCGAACCGCGGTTGGCGAAAAGCGCGCCGACTGATGTCTTGGGCACGCCGGACATCCTGCTGATGGCCTCGGATGAGGTTGCCATCTTCGACAACCTCTCGGGCACCATTATGTTGGTGGTACATGTCGACGCCAAAGATTCAGACTCGCTGGCCAAGGCTGAAGCGCGGCTGGATGAGCTCGAGAACAAGCTGGCGCAACCGACACCGGAGCTGCCGCCGATGAATATGCGCGGCGATGGTATTGCGGAAGCGGATTTTGTCTCCAGCTTTGGCGAGCAAGACTTTAAAGCGGCGGTCGACAAAATCAAAGACTATGTTATGGCCGGTGATGTGATGCAGGTGGTTCCATCGCAGCGACTCTCGGCGCCCTTTGATGCCGCGCCGATCAATCTTTATCGCGCGCTGCGACGGCTCAATCCATCTCCTTATATGTACTTCCTCGATCTGGATGATTTCCAAATCGTCGGCTCATCGCCGGAAGTGCTCGCCCGTCTCGAAGATGGGCAGGTTACCGTTCGACCCATTGCTGGCACGCGCAAACGTGGCGCTACAGCGGAAGAAGACCAAGCCATGGAAGATGAAATGCTCGCCGATCCCAAAGAGATTGCCGAGCATCTGATGCTGATTGATCTCGGCCGCAACGATGTCGGGCGAATCAGTAAAACCGGCACTGTCGAAGTTACGGAAAAAATGGTCGTTGAGCGCTATTCCCACGTTATGCATATCACCTCTAATGTGGTGGGTCAGGTCACTGACGAAATGGGTGCCATGGAAGTGCTCAAGGCAACCTTGCCCGCCGGAACATTAAGTGGCGCGCCGAAGATTCGCGCCATGGAAATAATCGACGAGCTGGAACCGGTGAAGCGCAATATCTATGGTGGCGCGGTGGGCTATATCGGCTGGAATGGCAATATGGATACCGCCATCGCCATCCGCACCGCGGTGATTAAAGACAAGATGCTCCACGTGCAAGCCGGTGCCGGCGTAGTGGCCGATTCGATTCCCGACCTGGAGTGGAAAGAGACCAATAACAAAGCCCGCGCACTTATGCGTGCGGCGGCCATGGTGTGCGGCGCGGAGCCGGGCAATAAAGTGGGTGGAGAGTCAAAATGATATTAATGATCGATAATTACGACTCGTTCACCTACAACGTGGTGCAGTATCTCGCCGAGTTGAAAGCCGAGGTTCAGGTCTATCGCAATGATGAAATCAGCATTGCCGACATCGAGCGGCTGGCGCCAGAGAAAATTGTAATTTCACCCGGCCCCTGCACGCCCAATGAAGCCGGCATCTCGGTTGAGACGATCACCCATTTTGCCGGACAGTTGCCGATTCTGGGCATCTGCCTCGGACATCAGAGTATCGGCCAGGCTTTTGGCGGCAAGATTGTGCGTGCCAAGCAGGTTATGCATGGCAAAACCTCGCCGATGCACCACAGCAACAGCGGTGTATTCCGCGGGCTGACAAACCCCTTTGAAGCGACCCGTTATCACTCGTTGGTGATCGAGCAGCAGAGCCTTCCCGATTGCCTTGAAGTCACTGCCTGGACTCAAAATGAAGATGGCAGCATCGATGAAATTATGGGTGTGCGCCATAGAGAGTTGGCGATTGAAGGCGTGCAGTTCCATCCGGAATCAATCCTCACTCAGCACGGCCACGATCTGTTGAGAAATTTTCTGGAGGGCTGAGCTTTTGGATATTAAAAGCATGGATATTAAAAACATGGATATCAAACAGGCACTGGAAACCGTTGTAAACGGCAACAATCTTTCATCCGCGGAGATGCGCGATGTGATGCGCCAGATTATGACTGGTAACGCCACGCAGGCGCAGATTGGCGGTTTTCTGATCGCCCTGCGCATGAAAGGTGAGAGCATCGATGAGATCGCCGGCGCGGTTGAAGTGATGCGCGAACTGGCCACCGGGGTCAAAGTCTCGGGCCAGGGGCTGGTGGATATTGTTGGCACCGGCGGTGATGAATCGAATTTATTTAATGTCTCCACAGCCTCTACCTTTGTTGTCGCCGCTGCCGGTGGCCGTGTTGCCAAGCATGGTAATCGCTCGGTCAGCAGCAACAGTGGTGCCGCCGATCTGCTTGAGGCTGCCGGCGTTAATCTGGATCTCAGCCCGCAGCAGGTCGCGCTATGTGTGCAGGAACTGGGGGTTGGGTTTATGTTTGCGCCGGCCCATCACAGCGCCATGAAGCACGCTATCGGGCCGCGCAGAGAGCTGGGGCTGCGCACCATTTTTAATATTCTTGGGCCGATGACCAATCCGGCTGGCGTCACCCGGCAGTTGATCGGGGTCTACGATCAGGCCCTGTGCAAACCCATGGCCGAAGTGCTAGGGCGTCTCGGCGCGGAGCATATTATGGTGGTCCACTCTGCGGATGGTCTCGATGAAATCAGCATTGCCACCGAAACTGCCGTTGCCGAATACAAAGATGGTGCAGTTACTGAATACAGCGTTGCCCCGGAAGACTTCAATATTGAGCGTCAGAGTCTCGACGGGCTGGCGGTTGATAATGCCGAACAGTCACTGGCCCTGATTCGCGATGCACTGGGCAAGCGAGCCAATCCCGAGGGCGTCAAAGCGGCCGAGCTGATTGCTTTGAATGCTGGCGCGGCACTCTATGTTGCCGGTTGTGCCGCTACCATCAAAGAAGGCGTTGCCATGGCGCAGGATGCAATCGGCTCCGGGTTGGCGCGAGCCAAAATAAGCGATTTGGCGACCTTTACCCAGGTTCAGCGCGACGCCTGACAATAACGAGAAAATCCAATGAGTTCAGATACGCCCACCATCCTGAAAAAAATTCTTGCCCGCAAACAGGAAGAGATTGCCGAGCGCAGTGCCGCGATGCCGATTGAGCAATTGATTGAAAAAGTACAGAGCGCCTCGGCCCCCAGAGGATTTGCCGCGGCACTGGCAGCCAAACTTGCCGCGGGGCAATCCGCAGTGATCGCTGAAATCAAAAAAGCCTCCCCGAGCAAAGGGGTCATCCGTGAGGACTTTGATCCTGCAGCAATCGCTATCAGCTACCAGCAGGGTGGTGCAGCTTGCCTGTCGGTTTTGACCGATGTGGATTTCTTTCAGGGCGCAGACGTCTATTTGCATATGGCCCGCGCCGCCACCGATCTGCCGGTTATTCGCAAAGATTTTATTATCGATGATTACCAGGTCTATGAAGCCAGAGTCATGGGCGCGGATTGCATTTTGCTCATTGTCTCGGCCCTCAGCGAACCACAGCTTGGGCACTTGCATAATCTGGCGCGCAGTCTGGGTATGGATGTATTGATTGAAGTACATGATGCGGCGGAACTGGACATTGCACTGAAACTGGACAATCCGATGGTGGGAATAAATAACCGCAATCTGCACAGTTTTGAAGTGTCGCTGGAAAACACCTATCAGCTGCTGGATAAAATTCCCGCCGGCAAAATTGTGATCACCGAGAGCGGTATCCACAACGCAGAAGATGTCGCCGCCATGCGCGCACGCAATGTAAACAGTTTTCTGGTTGGTGAGGCATTTATGCGTTGCGACCAGCCCGGTGAGAGACTGGCCGAACTGTTTAATTAGCGAGTGCCAAACACCACCATGGAAGTGTAGCAAGCACCTAATGGAATCAAAGTTAAAAGCCGTAGTCAAGCATGATGTGATTCCAATTGTTTAATTATTAATTTTAATTGAAAAAGATAGGGGTTTTGGGGTTTTGGGG
>JALRJD010000145.1 GCA_023255165.1 Porticoccaceae bacterium
GGGCCGGCGAAGACCGCGCCGCTGATCAGGGCGAAAAACATAATGGCCTGTTGTAACTGCTTCATGGTGATGGATCTCTTAATCGTTGTGTAGGGTTGTGGCTGTCTACTAGCTCCGCTCACGGCTTTCTATCAACTCCGCTCAAGGCTTTCTGTTAGCTCCGCTCAAGGCTTTCTGTTAGCTCCGCTCAAGGCTGCGCGCCTGATCTTGCACATCAATAACCGCCTGGAAAAGCGCGCCTTCAGCGAGACTGCCCAGCAGCTTGCCGGTTTCCGCATCGACCACCGGCAGACTTTCACCGACAAAGCTACTGACTTTGGCCATCGCCTCAGCCAGGCTGTCGTGGCCGTAAAGGGTCATCGGCCGCGTATCAATAAAATCATTAATACTACTATCGGCAGCTTCGATCACTTCGTAAATGGAAACCTTGCCAGTGAACGTGCCACCGCCATCGATAATGTAGGCTTCAGTATGTCCGCGGCTACGCATTTCCCGGTGCAGTTCCGTACCGCTGGCTGACGCTTCAGCGCGAACATAATCCTGACTGACAAAGGGACCAACGGTCTGCTGGTTGAGTGCGATCGCCTCGCGACCTTTAAGCAGATCAATACCGCGGTCCAACAGCTGTCGATCAAAAAACGAATTGCCAAACACGCGGTTGGTCAGCAGATTGCAGACCATCACCGCTATCATTGCAGCCACCGCATATTCGTAGGATTGGGTCAGCTCGAGAATAATCAGCACCGCGGAAACCGGCGCGCCGATCACTGCGGAACTGACTGCGGCCATGCCGGCAACACTGACAATACTGGCAATATCGGCAAAGCCGAACATCACCAACAGCTGCCCGGCAAGAGCGCCGGCGGCAACGCCGATAAACAGCGAGGGCGAGAACACTCCGCCAAACAAACCGAAACCGATGCACAGCGCGGTCATTAACAGCTTGGCGATCAACACCGTCAGCAGCAGAGACAGGGCAAACTCGCCGGCAATCATATTGTTAATGCTGGAGATACCCAGACCGAGAATCTGCGGAATCCACACCCCCACCAGGCCGCAGATAGTGGCGGCGATAAAGGGCAGCAGCAGCGGCGAGGTTTTGATCCTGGCCGCGCTCTGTGCCGAGTAGCGCAGTGCCGCCATAAAGCAGATCGCTACCAGCGCGAAGGCGGGCGCCAGCATCACCAGCACCGGAACCACCTCGGCCAGGGGTGGCAGTACAGTGCTGATTTCAAATGTAGTGGTATGTGGAAACCAGCGATTGCCCAGCGCGCTGGCGGCCACCGAGGCCACGGTGATCGGCGCAATTGCCCGTACCGAAAAGTGTCGCAGAATGGCCTCGTGGGCAAAGATCACCCCGGCGATGGGCGCGTTAAATCCTGCGGAAATCGCCGCTGCCACACCGCAGCCGAGATAGATTTCATGGGACAGACGACTGGAAATAAAGCGCTTAACCCAGATGCCCATGGTCGCGCCAAAATGAACGATCGGGCCATACTGGCCGACCGACGCGCCACCACTGGCCGAGGCAAAAGCCGCCAGTGTTGAAGCAAGACCGGTTTTAATATCCAGCGGTTCATTAATTTGATGCGCGGCATACATGGAGTCTGCCGGTCCCGCCCAGCGGGCGACGCCGAGACCGGTTTTCAGAATCACCACCACCGCGGCGGCGGCCCACAGAAACAACACGCTGGAAAAAGAGACAGTTGTATCGCCAAACGAAACTGACAGTAAAGAGCTGGCATCGCGTTGCTGTCCAAACCATTGCACACCCATCACAAACAGGTTGGAGACAATCGCTAGCACGGCGCCAATCAGGCCACCGACAAAAATAATCACCACCACTTCCAGTAAAGCATCGCGTACTTTGTTCATAACCATGACACCTCAAAGATCAGCAATATCTGATTGCCGTGCGACAGCTTAGCCAGTCGCACCGACACGGTCAAAGGTTCCGAGAGCAACAAAGAGTTATTTAAACGCTTTATATAAAGCCTATTTGATTGCACTGCCGCTTGGCGGCGGAGCCAGGATTGGTTACAGTTCAGGCCCGGTGATCGTTTTATCCTGCCAGCCAAGGTTAAAAATCTGTCAGTAAAGAACAGAAACCAGTTGGCAAGCAGGGACAATCACAGTCGTTGTGCTTAAAAGAGAAACTATTTTTTTGACTAGTTCGCAAAATATTATTGGCCAAAGCATTGCCATTGAAGAGCTTCGTACGCTTATCGATATGGTTGGGCCAAGTGATTCCACGGTTCTTATTCTCGGTGACAGCGGCACCGGCAAAGAGTTGGTGGCCCGCGCACTGCACGACTCATCCACTCGCGCTAACGGCCCGTTTATTCCGGTTAACTGCGGCGCTATTCCAAGAGATCTGCTGGAAAGCGAACTGTTTGGCCATCGTAAGGGCGCATTTACTGGCGCCATCTCGGATCGTAAAGGGCGTTTTGAGATGGCCGACCAGGGCACATTATTCCTCGACGAAATCGGCGATATGCCAATTGATCTGCAGGTAAAATTGCTGCGCGTCTTGCAGGAGCGTCAGATCGATCCGGTCGGGTCGCTATTATCGGTGCCGATTAATGTGCGGGTTATCGCCGCTACTCACAAAGATATTGTCGGTCTGATTGAAAAACAGCGGTTCCGTGAAGATCTTTATTACCGCCTCAATGTTATGCCGATCGAAATCCGCGCGTTGAGTGAGCGACGCGACGATGTGCCGGTGCTGTTTGATCACTTTGCCCGGCAGCATGCCGGCGACAACAAACAGCCAATCCGGCTACACCCATCTTCGATGCAGCTGTTTCTTGAATACGGCTGGCCTGGCAATGTGCGCGAGCTGGCCAATCTGGTCGATCGCTATTCATCGCTCTATCCGGGTCAGGAGGTGGATCTGTGCAAGGTGATACCGAGCATGGTGCCGCCGGGTATCCGCGAGCTGAGTAACTGGCATGAGAGTGCATCGAAACAGCGCAACGTTGTTGCGGATGACGGTGCCACGGCGCAGATGACGGCCAGTATTGTCAGCGCAATTATGGATAGTGGTGACTGTTCCGAGCAGGAGAAGATGGAGCGTTTTCAGGATGCGGAGCTTACCCACGAGGTGGAACAGACGATTTTGCTGGCGCAGGGTGGTGGTCTGTTTCCGGAGGAGGGCGTGCAGCTTAAGCAGCATCTGCTGGATATTGAGCGCAATCTGATTCGCCATGCGTTGAGCAGTGCTGAGGGCAATGTGTCAAAAACGGCCCGGTTGTTGAATCTGCAGCGCACGACTTTAATTGAGAAGATCAACAAGCATGGTCTTGCCGATAGCGCCTGATTGTATTTAATTTTCCGTAACCTCTTTGATTTTCCTTTCTTGAGCTTGGCGCGATTGAGGTTGACGTGATTGAGGTTGACGTTGATTGGGGTATGGCGTCCAAGACACGCTGTAAATACGTCCCTGTAAGCTCCTTTAACTCCTTCTCTGAACGGCCAAGAACGGCTGTTTATCTAAATAGAAAATCGGACACTCAGTAATGCTGCAACGCCCGCATTTGCGGCTGGATTGGAGCGCAGCGGAAAACCAGTCCGACAACAAGCGCTTGTTAGCACCTTCGATTTCATAGGCCAACAGTTCTTTTTATGGATTCCCATTCTTCTGTCAGGCTTGCATTTAACTTATGAAAAACCTTGCTAGATAGTTTGATAGATGCAGAAGATTTTGCGCATTCATATTCCGCAAATTCATCTAAAAGAATGGCAGATTCATTAACATTAAATGACCCATTCTGATTTAGGTGAAGCGAATATAAAGAGCTATAAACCCGCTCATTCTTCATTCTCAAAATCTCTAGTTTCACCCAGCCTAGAAGAATACCTCCGGCAAAAAATGTCTGGGTGAGAACCAAGATGACCCCCAAATCTGAATCGCGGCTCAGAA
>JALRJD010000213.1 GCA_023255165.1 Porticoccaceae bacterium
TTTTCGGTGCGCTGAAAGGCGCAAAGGAATGGGACCGCGAACAAGGGTCTGCGGATGCTGGGCTCACGACCAAACACAAAACCAAATGGATTCCTTGGGTTGCTACGCGCCCTCGGAATGACGACGTAGTAGCGCGTTCCCTCGGAATGACATCGAAGAAGCTTAACCAGCCTTGGAAGACCCCGAATCCGTGCGATAAAAACCCATCGCCTTATCCCGCAAACCACCCCCACGCAAGGTCAGAATATCCAGCAAATAATTCTGATGTAAACGCCATGGCGCCTTATTCCCCTGCTTCGGAAACCTGTCCATCGCACGATCAACATAACCGGACGCCAGATCGAGAAACTGCAATCGTTCAACACTGGGGTCACTGTTTTTGGGCACACAGAATTGATAATTATGTTTATCCATATAACTCAATAACCGGCACACATAGGCACTGGTCAAATCGCACTTCAACGTCCACGACGCATTGGTGTAACCCGCCGCCAGTGCCAGATTGGGAACATCACTAAACATCATGCCCTTGTATGCAAGACTATTTGAAAGATCGACGGCATTGCCGTCAACGCTGAGATTGATGCCGCCCAGCAACAACAACTCCAAACCGGTTGCAGTAACAATAATGTCGGCTTCGAGAACCTCACCCGATTTCAACTGAATACCAGTCTCGGTAAAGGTCTCAATATGATCAGTGACAATGCTCGATGTGCCTTTGCGCAGCGAACGAAACAGATCGCCGTCGGGCACCAGACAGAGGCGCTGATCCCAAGGGTTGTAGTTTGGATTAAAGTGGGTATCGATATCAAAATCATCACCCATCCACTGGTAGACCATTTTGCGCAGCAACTTTTTAACAAAGTTCGGATAGCGTCGGCTGAGCTGAAACAGAATCGCCTGGGCGGTAACATTTTTCCAGCGCGTTAAACCATAGGCAAAGCCTTCGGAAAACCAGCGTCTGAAACGCTGACTCAACTTGTCTTCACCCGGACTGGAAATCACATAGGTAGGCGAGCGCTGTAACATGGTGACATGGGCAGCGGTTTTGGCCATTGATGGCACCAGCGTAATGGCTGTTGCGCCGCTGCCAATCACTACTACACGCTTGCCGCTGTAATCGAGGTCTTCCGGCCACAGCTGCGGGTGAATAATCTGACCTTTAAATGTGTCCGAGCCGGGAAATTCCGGTGTGTAACCTTTGTCGTAGCGGTAGTATCCGGTGCAGCTGTAGATAAAGTTACAGGTCAGCGTTTCTCTGGCTGGCTCGCCGTTGGCACCGGCTTCATCAGAGCTATCCTCAAGGGTCAAGGTCCATGTTGCCGTGGCGCTATCCCAATCCGCGGCAACGACTTTTCGCTGATACTGAATATGTTGAGTAACGCCATATTCGGCCGCACTCTCTTGGATATAGTCACGAATCGAGGGGCCGTCGGCGATCGATGCAGCCTTTACCCAGGGCTTAAAGTTGTAACCCAATGTATGCATATCCGAGTCGGAACGAACACCGGGATAACGAAACAGATCCCAGGTGCCGCCCATACGCTCGCGGCTTTCAATAATTTTGTAGGTCTTGCCGGGATTGTTCAGCTGAAGATGGCAGGCGGCACCAACTCCGGATAGACCGGCGCCGATAATAATGACGTCAAAGTGATTGTTGGCGGTATTATTGTTCGCTGTGTTGTCAATGGCTGCTGAATTCATAGTCGACTTTTCTCTTTGTTCTTATTTTTATTGTTTTTTGTTGTTTTTGTTGTCACGGCAAATTGCAAGTGTCCGTCAGTTCAAAACGATCATGGTCTAAAACGGCCACCAACCTTTTACCGCTTTATCCAACGCCGGCTGGCACTTCTTCAGTTGCGCATTGTAAGTTGAAGACTGGTTGCGAACCTTGGCCGCAACGCCACTCAAAAACTTTTTCTTTTTATAGCTGCCGCGTGAGTAACCACCCCAACCTTCGTGGTAAGCCAGATATTGCGAATAGGCATCCCACTTCGACAGGCCGAGTCTTTTCTGACTGTTGTCGGTGTACCAGCCAACAAAATTAATCGCGTCGGCAAAGTTATCGCGGTCGTGACTCCAGTTGCCGGTATCTTTGCGATAGTCATTCCAGGCTGGATCCTGCGCCTGGGCGTAGCCATAGGCGGACGATTTACGCGGCAGCGGAATAAACAGAAACCTGGGGCGGTCGGGGCGCACATCATGGCGGAAGCTGGATTCCTGTTTGATAATCGCCATCATCACTCCAATCGGCGTGCCCCAGCGCTTGTTGGCGCTGCGCGCGGCTTTATACCAGTCGGTTTCGCCGCGGAATATCTGGCAGATATCATTCACATTGGACGGTTTGTAGGTGGCGCAGCTCGACAGAGCCAAGACCGCACTGAGCAAAAAACCCTTTGATACAGCTGTTTTTAAATTATTTTTTCCAATCATAACGCAACCTGAAAAGCCCCCTGTCACAGATAATTAGCGCAGCTGTCTGTCAGCAGTAGCTTTGCTAATTACCCCGTGCATCAATTGACCATTTTACAGAGTTCCGGGCATTATTCATGCGCTTAAAGCACCCGTCGCTTTTTTAATAATTTATACTGTGCGGCTAACTCATTAGCGGATGTCGACCATGACCACCATGCCACAAGAGGCCAACAACTATATTTTCACCGGAACCTGTCGCGCGGGCAGTGGCGTTGTCGCCGCCGTGGCCAGTTATCTGGCCGAGCGCAACTGTTATATCTGCGCCCTGGAGCAGTTTGACGACGAGTCGACCGGCAAATTTTTTATGCGCGCAGTGTTCCGCCCACAGCAGGATTCACCCGACATTCAAAGCATCAGAGACGGTTTTAGCGAAGTGTCCAACGCATTTGAAATGGAGTGGCACATTCACGACCCAAGGGTAGCGGTAAAAACCCTAATTATGGTTTCCAAATACGATCACTGCCTCGACGATATTCTCT
>JALRJD010000078.1 GCA_023255165.1 Porticoccaceae bacterium
TATTTTGCACAATAAAAAATCTAAATTTTGCACAAAAAAAAGAGGGCTTTCGCCCCCCAGGCGTTACCTGGCACTCTACCCTGTGGAGCCCGGACTTTCCTCTGTGTCGCACCCCGGTGAACGCAAGCGAACAGCAGAGAGATCAACACAGCGACTGCCTGGTCAACTCGGGCGCGATAGTAGCATAGATAAAGGAATTTATTCTTTTAATAGCGGGTGATCCGGCGGCAGCTGACGGGAGATCCACAGCGCCAGCTTATGGCGCATATTGGGGTCGCTGATATTCTCTTTGGCCAGTGGCTGAATCAGTTTGTCTTCTACCAACACCTTGTAGATAAATTCAACCTTCAGCTTTACCGAATCGCTCTCTTCAATCACCCCGTAGGCACGTTTCTGCGCATACACCGCACCCACCTGAAGTGCCTTCTTTAACAACTCAACCTCATTCGGTAGTTTTGACATTCAGCGTCTCCAGGCTTTTGTTTTCAGGTAATCAAGCTCAGTCAACAAACTTGCGCGCATTGCGGAAGATCCGCATCCAGGCGCCATCTTCACCCCACTCATCCGGATGCCAGGAATTCTGCACGGTGCGGAAAACCCGCTCCGGGTGCGGCATCATCAATGTGGCGCGGCCATCGCTGCTGGAAACCCCGGTAATGCCATCCGGCGAACCGTTGGGATTGGCCGGATACCAATTGGCGACATCACCGTAGTTATCCTGGAAGCGCATCGCCACCTGACCGCTGGACAGCAGTCGGTCCATGGCTTTTTGCGAGGAAAACTCGGCGCGGCCTTCACCGTGGGAAATGGCAATCGGCATATAGGAACCGGCCATGCCTTGCAGGAATATCGACGGCGACTCCTCAACCCGAACCAGCGAGAAACGCGCCTCAAACTGTTCGGAGAGGTTGCGCACAAAGCGCGGCCAGAGTTCGGCGCCGGGAATCAAGGTCTTGAGGTTGCTGAGCATCTGGCAGCCATTACACACGCCGAGACTGAAACTGTCGGGGCGGTGGAAGAAGCTCTGGAACTGGTCGCGGATGCTCTCGTTAAACAGCACGGTTTTGGCCCAGCCTTCACCGGCGCCCAGCACATCGCCGTAGGAGAAACCACCGCAGGCAATCATGCCGCTGAAGTCGCTCAGCACCCGGCGACCGGCGAGCAGGTCACTCATATGCACATCCACCGCATCAAACCCGGCGCGGGTAAATGCCGCCGCCATTTCCAGCTGGCTGTTGACGCCCTGTTCGCGAAGTATCGCCACTGTCGGCCTGGCACCGCTGTTGATATAGGGCGCGGCGATATCCTCTGCTGGATCGTAGGTCAGGTGAACTGACAGACCCGGATCAGGTGATTCAATATTATTGAACTCTTCCCAGGCGCAGTCGGCATTGTCGCGCAGCGCGGCCATGCGGTAGGAGGTCTCGCTCCAGGTGCGCTGCAACAGCACCCGCGGACGCTCAAACAGGCGATTCTTTTTGTTGAAGATTTCGACACAGTCATATTTGTTCAGGCCACCGAGCAGATGCACATCGACACCGGCATCGCTAAAGCGCTCGGCAATCACATGGGTGTGTTCCGAACGCACCTGAATCACGGCGCCGAGCTCTTCGTTAAACAGTGCGGCAATTTTGTCTTCGCCGAGAGTGCAGAGATCCACCGAGATACCGACATTGCCGGCAAAGGACATCTCCACCAGAGTTGCCAGCAGACCGCCGTCGGAACGATCGTGATAGGCAAGAATCTGCTCCTGCTCGAGGGAAACCTGCATCGCGTCAAAGAAGCCGGTCAACAGCGCGGGATTATCGACATCCGGCGCGATGTCGCCCATCTGCTTGTTGACCTGGGCGAGAATCGAGCCGCCCATGCGATTGGCGCCAGCACCCAGATCGAGGAACAGAATCTGCGTCTCACCGCAGTCGGTGCGCAGCTGTGGAGTGACGGTTTTGCGCACATCCAGCACCGGCGAGAAGGCGGTGATAATCAGCGACATGGGCGAGGTAACTGCCTTGTCCTCGCCATTTTCGCTCCAGGTGGTGCGCATCGACATGGAATCTTTGCCGACCGGAATAGTCAGCCCGAGTGCCGGGCACAGTTCCATGCCCACCGCCTGCACGGTGCGGTAGAGTTTTTCATCTTCACCCGGGTGACCGGCGGCACTCATCCAGTTGGCGGAGAGTTTAATATCTTTGATATCGCCAATACGGGCGGCGGCAATATTGGTCAGCGCTTCACCTATGGCCATGCGCCCGGACGCCGGAGCATTGATCAGCGCCAGCGGTGTGCGCTCGCCCATGGCC
>JALRJD010000312.1 GCA_023255165.1 Porticoccaceae bacterium
AACTGAAGGTAAGTTGCAAATTAAAGCAGCCATTATGTATTAATGTATCTGCTCTATTTAATCACCGACCTTGACCACGATAACGCTTCTTTTTACCATTACGAGACGTTGCGGAAAGCAAGGTGTTTTGTGATTTTCCTCGAGCACAAAATCATGTACGACAATGCCTGCGAAGTGCCAGACGAGCAGTATGCGATTCCTTTTGGTGAAGCCGCATTCCCGCGTCAGGGTACAGATGTCACTATTGTTGCCATTTCCAATATGGTCACCCACGCCATTGCCGCCGCCGATATTCTCGCCAAAGAGGGCATCAGCTGCGACGTGATCGACCCGCGCACAGTGTCACCACTGGACGACGAAGCGATTCTTGAAAGTGTCGAAGTGACCGGTCGACTGGTGATTGTCGATGAAGGCAACCCGCGCTGTGGTCTGGCGTCGGATATCGCCGGCATTGTTGCTGAAAAAGGCTTCCACAGTCTTAAAGCCCCGATCCGCACCGTCACCGCGCCACACACACCTGTGCCGTTTGCGCCGGAATTGGAAGATGCCTACCTGCCGAATGCCGACAAAGTCTTGGCAGCGGTTAGAGACGTTCTGGCTGGTCGCAATTCATCGGGAGTATAGCCATGTCAACACAAATCAAGGCAATCAACATGCCCAAGTGGGGCATGGAAATGTCAGAGGGTGACATCAATGCCTGGTATTTCAAGATCGGCGATAAGGTCAAGGCCGGCGATGATCTGGTCGATGTCGAAACCAGCAAAATCGTTAACACGGTTACCGCTGTAGACAGCGGTGTGCTGCGCGCCATCGTTGCCAACCCGGGTGAAACACATGCTGTTGGCGCCCTGCTTGGGGTACTGGCAGCGGCGGATACCAGCGATGCGGACATCCAGGCCTTTATCAGCTCTCGCTCAGCGACGCCCGCGGTTGAGGTAGCTGAGGAAACGGCAGTTGAACCGGTAGCTGCAGTGGCAGACACAGTGGCTATAACGGCGGAACCTGCAGCGCCAGCTCAGCAATCAATTCAGCACTCAACTCAGGTCGCCGGCGGTCTCGGCAAACTTGCCGAAGGTGATGACGACAGCGCCGTTGCCGCCTCTCCGGTAGCGCGACGACTGGCTGCGGAATATGGCGTCAACCTCAATAATATCAGCGGCACCGGCCGTCATGGTCGAGTTTCCAAGCGCGATCTGGAACAGGCTGTCAGCGCAGCTGGCGGTCGCCTGATCGGGTCAGCGTCCACACAGACAGGTTCGATCGAGTACGGCGATGACAGTCAGGTCAAGGCGACGCCAGTCGCACGGCGAATGGCTGGCGAACTCGGCATCAACTTGCTTGAGTGCAGAGTCAGTGGCGATCGTGGCCGTGTCTGCAAAGCCGATGTGGAAGCCGCAGCGGCACTGAAAAACAAACTGCCAATGCAAGGCGCAGCTGGCTCTTCAGCCGGCGGCTCGTCAGCGACTGGCAACAGCTTTGAAACCCAGGCGATCAGCGGTATGCGCAAAACCATCGCCGCCCGCCTGCAAGCGTCAAAGCAAACCGCACCTCATTTCCGCGTGCACATTGATGCGGAAATTGATGCGCTGTTGGCGGTTCGTGGTCAGATCAATCAGGCCAACTCAGACGCTAAAGTGTCGGTGAATGATTTTATTATCAAAGCCTGCGCCAGCGCGCTAATGAAAGTGCCAGCACTCAATGTGCAGTTTGATGGCAACGAAGTGAAACACTTCCAGCATGCTGATATCTCGGTTGCGGTTGCCATTGATGAAGGTCTGATCACACCGATCGTCACCAACGCCAACCAAAAAGGTCTGGTCGGCATCTCCAATGAAGTGCGCGACCTGGCTACTCGAGCCAAGCTCAACCGGCTCAAGCCGGAAGAGTTTCAGGGCGGCAGCTTCTGCATATCCAACCTCGGCATGTATGGCATCAAGCAGTTTGACGCCATTATCAACCCGCCGCAGGGTGCCATTCTGGCAGTGGGTGCGGGAGAGCAGCGTCCGGTAGTAAAAGACGGCCAGCTGGCAATCGCCACCGTGATCAGTCTGACCCTCTCCAGCGACCATCGCATTATCGATGGCGCCGTTGCAGCGCAATTTATGTCGGTACTCAAAGGTTATCTTGAGCAGCCAGCAACGATGCTGGGTTAACGGGGTGGCCATGCAACACTATGACCTGATGGTAGTCGGCGGCGGCCCTGGCGGTTACGTCGCCGCTATCCGCGCAGCCCAACTCGGTTTCAAAACAGCGCTGGTTGAAAAGCAGCATCTCGGTGGCGTCTGCCTGAACTGGGGCTGCATTCCCACCAAGGCGCTGCTGCGCGGCGCCGACGTTGCCCACAGTTTAAAAGAGGCCGAACATTTTGGCTTCACTGTTGGCAACCTCAGTTTTGATATCAACAAGCTGGTGCAACACAGTCGCTCGGTTGCCGACAAGCTCAGCCAGGGCATCGGTTACCTGATGAAAAAACACAACATCACCGTGATTGATGGCAGCGCCAGCGTGGCGGACAAATATCGGCTCGATGTCACCCAGGGCGGCAAGGTCAGGCAATATAAAGCCGACCATATTATCCTCGCAACCGGTGCCCGGGCGCGCAATCTGCCCACTATCGCTATCGACGGCGATCGGGTCTGGGGCGCCAGAGAAGCCATGACTCCCACCGCCCTGCCCGGCAATCTGCTGGTGATTGGCGCCGGCGCCATCGGCGTTGAATTTGCCAGCCTCTACAACGATCTGGGTAGCAATGTGACCCTGGTCGAAGCCGTAGACAGAATCACCCCGGCCGAAGATGCTGACATCTCAGCGCTGGCGGAAAAAGCCTTTAAACAGCGCGGCATCAACGTGCTGACCAACAGCCTGGTTGCCTCCCTTGACAGCTCCGGCAGCGAAACCGTCGCCCGCATCACCGGCCCCAGTGGTGAGCAGGAACTGAACGTTGACCAGGTCATTCTTGCCGTTGGTATCACCGGCAATATTGAAAACCTTGGTCTCGAAGCATTAAACGTGGCTACCACCAATGGCTTTATCAATGCGGATGAATTTGGCAAAACCAATCTCGCTGGCCTCTACGCAATTGGTGATGTCGCTGGCGCGCCCTGGCTGGCGCACAAAGCCAGTCATGAAGCGGTGATCTGTGTCGAAAAGATTGCCGGTGTCGACGGAGTCAAGCCGCTGAACAAAAACCGCGTTCCCGGGTGCACCTATTGCCGCCCGCAGATTGCCAGCATCGGTCTCACGGAAGCGCAGGCACTGGCCGCAGGTCACCAGATCAATGTCGGGCGCTTTAACCTCAATGCCAATGGCAAAGCACTAGCCATCAATGAGGCTGAAGGGTTGGTGAAAACAGTCTTCGACAGTAACTCCGGCGAGCTGCTTGGCGCCCATATGATTGGCCCGGAAGTCACCGAGCAGATTCAGGGCTTTGGTATCGCGCAACAGCTGGAAGCCACCGAACAGGAACTGGCACACACCGTGTTTGCACACCCAACGGTCTCTGAAAGCATGCACGAGTCAGTTCTCGACAGTCTCGGGCTGGCGATTCATCAGTAACAGCGATTTATGTTTAAGTAGAGCTCATTTATGACCCAACAGATCCCGATTCATGAAGGCCTTTTCAGCTGGCCGGCGTCCAAACCACAGCTTCTCGGCAGCCGCTGCCGCCACTGTGCCGAGGCGGCTTTTCCCGCGCAGCCCGATTGCCGCAGCTGCGGCTCCCGCGAGACCGACATTGTCGAACTGGGCGATCGCGGCACCCTGTGGACCTGGACCATTCAGACCTTTATGCCCAAGCAGCCCTATCACAGCGATGAGACCGAACAGACTTTCACGCCCTACGGCGTCGGTTATGTGGAAATGCCGGGCGGTGTGCGAGTCGAGTCGCGACTGCAGCAAAACACGCCTGAGCAGCTGCAGATTGGCATGCCAATGCAACTGCAAATTGTGCCCTTCCGCAATCATGAAGATGGCAGCCAATTAATGACTTTTTGTTTTACAGCGGTAGAGGAATAGACCATGGACGTAGCGATTATCGGTATTGGACTTCACCGCTTCGGCCGTTCACCGGAACTGTCTGGTATGCAACAGGGTGCTGCTGCCGTGCGCGCAGCATTGGCCGATGCTGGCCTCACCTGGAAAGATATGCAGTTTGCCTATGGTGGCAGCCAAGACGCGGGGAACGCCGATGCCCTGACCAACGAACTAGGGCTGACCGGTCTGCAATTTACCAATATCTGGAACGGCTGCGCCACCGGCGGCAGCTCATTGCACGCTGCCTGCAGTGCGATTAAATCCGGCGAATACGATATCGGCGTAGTGGTCGGCTTTGACAAACATCCGCGCGGCGCCTTTAACCCCCAACCCAGCGAGTGGGGGCTCGACGAGTGGTATGGCGAGACCGGTATGATGCTGACAACCCAGTTTTTCGCCCTCAAAACCCAGCGCTATATGCACGATCACGGCATCACCGAAGACGCCCTGATCCGGGTATCGGAAAAGGCTTTTCTCAATGGCTCACTGACACCCACCGCCTGGCGCCAGCAGCCGCTCAGCTACGACGAAATTGCCAACTCGGCAATGGTCAGCGACCCGCTGCGCAAATATATGTTCTGCAGCCCGGCCGAAGGCGGCGCAGCACTGATTGTCTGCAGCCCGGAAAAAGCGCGCCAGCTGACCAGCAAACCGCTGTTTATCAAAGCCGCTGCCGTGCGCACACGTCACTACGGCAGCTTTGAAGTATTCGCCCCCTCTCAGGCAATGGATGTTGCCGACGCGCCCACAGTCACCGCCTCGAAAGCCGCCTTTGAACTGGCCGGCATCGGTCCGGAAGATGTGGATGTGATGCAACTGCAAGACACCGACAGCGGCACCGAAATTATTCACATGGCAGAGAACGGTTTCTGCGAGCACGGCGAACAGGAAAAACTGCTGCGCGAAGGCGCCACAGGCATTCATGGTCGCCTGCCGATCAACACCGATGGTGGCTGCCTTGCCAACGGCGAACCGGTCGGCGCCTCTGGTCTGCGTCAGGTTTATGAAATCTGCGTGCAGTTGCGCGGCGAAGGTGGCGCGCGCCAGGTGCCCAACCAACCGCGTGTTGGCTACACCCATGTTTACGGCGCCCCTGGTCTCAGCGGCGTCAATATTATTACCAAATAAAATAACAAAAATCAGGAGTACCCCATGGCTGATGATTTAATCAAAGTAAGACAACAAGGCGATGAGCGCTGTGAAGGCACCAGCTATCAGGACCTGCTCAACGAAGAGAAAGTCGAGGTTCCAGCCTATCTGCGCGAAAACACCAACCCCTACATGGGCGATGAAGATATTGACGTTGCGCGCTGGATTTCCCGTGATTATCACGAGTTGGAAAAAGAGAAGCTGTGGCCCAAGGTGTGGCAGATGGCCTGCCGCGAGGAAGATATTCCCGAAGTGGGCGACCACCATATCTATGAAGTGATCAACCAATCAGTGATTGTCACCCGCACCGGCGAAAATGAAATCAAAGGCTACATTAACTCCTGCCTGCACCGTGGCCGCCTGCTGCGCGACTGCGATGGCCACGCCAGCGAGTTTGTCTGCCCGTTCCACGGCGCAACCTGGGATCTGAATGGCGAGTTCAAGGGCATCCCTTGCAAATGGGACTTCAAGCACCTGGACGAAAAAGATATGCGCCTGCCACAGGTTAAGGTCGATACCTGGGGTGGCTTTGTGTTTATCAACTTTGACGACAACGCCGGGCCCCTGGACGAGTATTTAAAGCCTCTGCCCGAGCACTTTGCCCGCTTCCCGCTGCACGATTACTACAAAGGCGCCCATGTTCAGCGCGTCGTGCAATGCAACTGGAAGGTTGGCGCCGAAGCCTTTATGGAATCTTTCCACACACTGGAAACTCACCGTGAGATTTTGACCTTTACCGGCGATGCCAACTCCCAGTACGACACCTTTGGCGACCATGTCAGCCGCTCGGTAACACCCATGGGCGTTGCCAGCCCGCACCGACCCAATGTTACCGCCGCCGACACCATGCGCGATATTCTCGAGCTCTCCGGTCGTATGGCAACCGACAGCGCCGAAGGCCACGAAATGCCCGAAGGGCTGACCGCGCGCACCTATGTTGCCGAGACCAACCGCGAGATGTTCAGTGAAATTATCGGTGAGCCCCTTGAAGACGCCACCATGTCTGAGCTGGAAGACGCCATTCTCTATATGCTGTTCCCCAACACTCAGGTGTGGACTGGCTATCACGGCAATATTGTCTATCGCTTCCTGCCCAATGGCGATGACCACAACAGCTGTATTTTTGAAACCATGATCCTGATGCGCTACCCCAAGGGCACCAAGCGCCCGGATCCAGCGGTTAAGAATATACTGCGTCCCGACCAGGCCTTTAGCGAAGCGCCCGAGATTGGCGGCCTGGGTCCGGTATTTGACCAGGACGACAGCAATATGCCCGCAGTACAGAAAGGCATGATGGCGTCGAAAAAAGGTGCTGTGAGTCTCGCCAGCTATCAGGAGAGTCGTATTCGTCACCTGCACCAGACCATCGACAAGTACCTTAAGGCCTGATCAACACACTGAATCAGCGCAATTTATTAACTGACGAGATCATTATGGCAAGCACAATCCACACCCTCTTCCCGGCACACGAGCTGGAAGACAACCAGAGCAAGGCGGTCACGCTGGAAGGGAAAAATATTTTGGTCTGCAGGTCCAATGGCGAGTATTACGCAGTGGAAAATAACTGCACTCACCAGAAAGCCGAACTGACCGAGGGACGTATCAGAAACTGCTTCCTCTCCTGCCCGCTGCACGGTGTGCGCTTCGATCTGCGCACCGGCGCACCCAAGGGAGAGCTGACCCGAGTGCCTCTAAAAACTTACTCGGTCAGCATAGATGACAACGCCAACCTGCAATTGGACCTGGAGTCACAATGACCATCAATCGCCAAATTATTCTTGCGTCCTACGCAGTCGATGCCGCGCAACCGGAGAACTTTGCTATGTCCGAGGCGCCGATTCCCGAGCCCAAAGACGGTGAGTTTCTGCTGCGCAATATGTACTTCTCCATGGAACCGGCCATCCGCGGCTGGATAAGCGGCAGAGCCAACTATTTTGAGCCGATTCCACTGGGCGGTGTTATTCGAGGCCCCTCTGTCGGCCAGGTGATCAAATCTCACAACCCGGATTTTGCCGAAGGCGAGTTTGTCTTTGCACTCAATCATTGGGAAGACTATTCAATCTGCAGCAGTGACGCAAAATCCAAGACCATGCGCCCCGGAATGTCCGGATGATACAAGCCGACATCCGGATATTCGCGTGGCAAAGCAACGGCACGACCAGCCCAACCTGAAACGCGCGAATATCGTGATAGCAAGAAGCG
>JALRJD010000320.1 GCA_023255165.1 Porticoccaceae bacterium
GATCGTCTCGATACTTTTATCATGGAGGGCATTCAGAATTATCGTGAGGGGCGCAATTTCCCGTATAAAACCAATGTGTCACGGCTGTCTCCCTATCTACACTTCGGTCAGCTTTCGGTTAACAGTGCCTGGTACGCCGCCTCTGATGCGGCTGCACTGATCGACAATGAAGCCAATCTGGACACCTTTTTAAGCGAGCTGGGCTGGCGCGAGTTTTCCTATTATCTGCTCTATCATTTTCCACAACTGCCGGTGGCCAATTTGCAGCCGCGGTTTGATCAATTCCCCTGGAACACCGAGGCGGACGCGGAACTTAAAGCCTGGCAGCGAGGCGTCACCGGCTATCCGCTGGTCGATGCGGGTATGCGTGAACTCTGGGAAACCGGCTATATGCACAATCGTGTGCGCATGGTGGTGGGTTCGTTTCTGGTGAAAAATTTATTGATTCACTGGCACGCTGGCGAACAGTGGTTTTGGGATTGCCTGGTGGATGCGGATCTGGCCAGCAATAGCGCGAGTTGGCAGTGGATTGCCGGCTGTGGCGCCGATGCCGCGCCGTTCTTTCGAATCTTTAACCCGATCACCCAGAGTGAAAAGTTTGATAAGCAGGGCGACTATATTCGCCGCTACGTGCCAGAGCTGGCGGCGATGCCGGCAAAATATATCCATGCGCCCTGGTTGGCTCCGGCGGATGTCCTGGCGGCGGCCGGTGTAGAGATTGGCCGGGACTATCCGGCGCCGGTTGTCGATATCAAAGCGTCGCGGGAGAGGGCGCTGGCAGCCTTTAAGTTAACCAAAGATATTCCGCTTTAAGCGGTTGAGTTTCGTCACTGCGGGGCTCTGATCAAGGGTTCTGATAAAGGGCTCTGATAAAGGGCTCTGATTTAAACCGCCCCGCAGTGAGACGTTATTGTCGGTCAGTGTCGGAAATGGCGCATACCGGTAAACACCATGGCCATACCGTGCTCATTCGCTGCGGCCACCACTTCATCATCGCGCATCGAGCCGCCTGGCTGAATCACGCAGCTAATGCCGGCTGCCGCGGCATTGTCGATGCCGTCGCGGAAGGGGAAAAAAGCATCCGACGCCATCACGGCACCCTTTACTTCCAGACCTGCGTGCTCGGCTTTAATGCCGGCGATGCGAGCTGAATTAATACGGCTCATCTGGCCAGCGCCAACCCCAATGGTGCGATTGTTTTTGGCATAGATAATCGCGTTTGACTTGACCATCTTGGCAACCTTCCAGGCAAACAGCATATCGCTCATTTCGTCGCTGGTCGGAATGCGGTCACTGACCACTTTAAGGTCACTTTCGTTGACCATGCCGTTGTCGCGATCCTGGATTAACAGCCCGCCATTAACCCGCTTGTAGTCGACATCCTGAGGTCGCTCTGTTCCCCAACTGCCGCATTCGAGCAGACGCACATTCTTTTTCGCGGCAACCGCGGACAGCGCTTCGGCTGAAACAGTTGGCGCGATAATCACTTCCACAAACTGTTGCTCGCAAATGGCTTCAGCGGTGACGGCATCCAGTTCGCGATTAAAGGCGATAATGCCACCAAAGGCGGATTCGGGATCGGTGGCAAAGGCTAGTTGATAGGCCAGATTGATATCGGTCGCCACCGCGACACCGCAGGGGTTGGCATGTTTGACGATCACACAGGCGGGCTGGTCAAACTGCTTGACGCATTCCAGCGCGGCATCGGTGTCGGCGATATTGTTAAACGAAAGCTCTTTGCCCTGTAGCTGGTTTGCTGTGGCCACACTGGCTTCGGCCGGATTGGCTTCAACATAAAACGCGGCTTTTTGGTGGGGATTTTCGCCATAGCGCATTTCTTGTGCTTTGTGATACTGCACATTGTAGGTGTTGGGAAAATCGCGCGCCTGGTTGTCTGTATCGCGAGCGCCAAAGTAGTTGGCAATCATGCCGTCATAGGCAGCGGTGTGCTCAAAGGCTTTAACCATCAGCTGATAGCGAGTGCCATAGTCGAGCTGGCCCTGATTGGAAGACATCTCGTCGAGCACGCTCTGGTAGTCGCTGGCATTGACCACAATGGCCACATCTTTGTGATTCTTGGCCGCCGAGCGAACCATGGTTGGCCCGCCGATATCGATATTTTCAATTGCAGTGGGCAGCGTGCAGTTGGGATCGGCCACCGTCGCCGCAAAGGGGTAGAGATTAACCACCACCATATCGATCGGCTTGATGCCGTGCTCGCTCATCACCTGATCATCTGTGCCGCGTCGGCCGAGAATGCCACCGTGCACTTTGGGGTGCAGGGTTTTCACCCGGCCGTCCATCATCTCCGGAAATCCGGTGTAATCCGACACTTCGGTGGCGGCAATATTATTGTCCTGCAGCAGGCGAAAGGTACCGCCGGTGGAGAGAATTTCGACACCTTGCGCGCTGAGTGCGCGGGCGAAGTCGACGATGCCGGTTTTGTCAGAAACGCTGATTAGGGCGCGTGAAACTTTTTTCAGGTCGCTCATGAAGTCCTCGATGAAAGATTACAGAAGGTCGTACTGTTTAAGTTTTTTTCGCAGTGTTCCGCGGTTGAGGCCGAGGGTCTCGGCGGCGCGGCTCTGGTTTTGCCTGGTGTAGGCCATAACGGCCCTGAGCAGTGGCGGCTCCACTTCAGCCATCACAATATCGTATAAATCGTGGGTTGCCTGACCATCAAGATCAGAGAAATAGCGCTGCATGGCTTCGGTGACACTTTGCTGCAGAGACTTTCTCTGCTTGCTGCCAGCTTCCTGTGGCATTTCGTTGCTAACGTCTTGCCCAGAACTCATGCGGCTAATTCCTGATAGAGGGTGGGTTGCTGAAAGAACTGGCAGAGCAGTGCCTGCTGTTCAAGATGATCTTCGATGCGATTAAAATCCCGCGAAAACAGTTTGCCGCCGGGCAGCGCATTCAGATACCAGCCGATATGTTTGCGGGCAATTTTGACTCCGGCATAGGCGCCGTAAAAATCGTGCAGTGCCAGCAGGTGTCGACAAACGACGCGCTCGACCTCGTCAAAACCTGGCCTGGCCATCTCTTCGCCGTGTTCGAGAAAGTGATTGATCTGATTAAATATCCACGGATTGCCCTGAGCGCCACGACCGATCATGACTGCGGCGGCGCCGGTGTGCTGTAAAACTTCGCGAGCTTTTTGCGGAGAGGTAATATCGCCGTTGGCAATAACAGGAATCGACAGCGCATCGACGACCTCGGCGATCGTGTCGTACTCAACTTCTTTGACAAAGCGGCAGGCGCGCGTGCGGCCATGTATCGCCAGTGCTGAAATTCCTGCGTCCTGTGCAATTTTGGCAATACTGACTGCGTTGCGATTCTGACGATCCCAGCCGGTACGAATCTTCAGGGTCACCGGCACATCGACGCTGTCGACCACCGCATGCAGAATCTCGCGCACCAGGTCAGGCTGTTGTAGCAGTGCCGATCCAGCGGCTTTTTTCAGAACTTTTTTGGCTGGGCAGCCCATATTGATATCAA
>JALRJD010000190.1 GCA_023255165.1 Porticoccaceae bacterium
GCCCTGAATGAAGCCAGGGGTTTTGTCTCAGCGCAGGCTCTGCACCAGCAATTGCTTGCAGAAGGTAACAAACTTGGTTTGACCACGGTTTATCGGGCTTTGACCGATTTGGTTGAGCTGGGTGAGGCAGACGCCCTACAAGGTACCGATGGCGAGACCAAGTATCGAATCTGCGGCGATAGTCACCACCACCATTTGATCTGCACGGAGTGCGGGGTGGCAGTGGAATTTGATCTGCCGGGTTTTGAAAAAGAAACCAATGCACTGGCCAAAGCTCACGGCTTCTCTCAGGTCTCACACTCCATTGAGCTATTTGGATTGTGTGAGAAATGTGGCGTGGCGAGTTGATTTTTTTCTAGCGGGACTTGCTTTTGTTGCCCCTGCTCTCCTAAACTTGGGGGGTTGCACGGGCCATGCCCGAACAAAAACCGCCGCAAGAAAATGAACGGGGGCTAACATGAATGGGCTAAAACCAACGGGCTAAAACCAACGGGCTAAAACAAACGGATAAAAAATGGACTTTAAGGACTATTACAAAATACTCTCGGTTGAACCCGATGCAGACAGCAAGGCGATCAAAACCGCCTATCGCAAGCTGGCCAGAAAATATCACCCGGATGTCAGCGAGCACCACGAAGCGGAAGAGAAATTTAAAGAGGTAGCCGAGGCCTATGAAGTTCTAAAAGACCCCGAGAAACGAGCCCAGTATGACGAGCTTCGCCGTTACGGGGGCCAGGTTCCGCCCCAGGGCTGGCAGCAGGGCGGCTTCTCGGGAGCACAGGCGGGCGGCCAATCCGGGCATCAATTTGATGGTGATTTTTCCGACTTTTTCAATTCCATCTTTGGTGGTTTCTCCCAGTCCCAGAGTGGCGCAGGGAAGCGGCGTTCCGGGCCACAGCAGGGTTTTTACTCCCAGGGCGGTTTTAGCCAAAAGGGCGACGATATTGAAACCGATATGCCGATCTTTCTTGAAGACACCCTGGCCAATACCTCAAAAAAAATTTCCTACAATCTGCCCCATCGCGATGATCAGGGGCGCGTCAGCACAGTGACCAAAACCCTGAATGTAAAAATTCCCGCAGGCGTTACCGACGGTGAACGCATCCGCCTTAAAGGGCAGGGCGGTCAGGGCCTGGGTAGCGCTCCCGCTGGCGACCTCTACCTGCGCATTCGCCTGGTGCCTCACCCGCTGTTTGATGTTGAAGCACATAACCTGATTATCACCGTGCCGCTGGCGCCATGGGAAGCTGCGCTGGGCACCAGCCTTGAACTGCCAACCCTCGACGGCAAAATCAAATTAACCATCCCACCCAACAGCCAGACCGGTCAGCGGCTGCGCATCAAAGGCAAAGGGCTGGTACGCAAAAACGGCCACGGTGACCTCTACGCGGTGCTGAAAGTGGTGATGCCTGCCACCAGCAGTGCACAGAGTAAAAAGCAGTGGCAGGAATTGGCCGCCAGCGCCGCCTTTGATCCAAGAAAGGAATGGAGGAAATAAATATGGAACTCAATGGGCAATATTTCAGTTTTGAAGAACTTTGCTATGCCACCGCGATGTCTTCGCAAACTGTGAAAGAAATTATCAACCATGGCATTGTTGAACCGGTGGGCTCCGACCCCGATAACTGGCGCTTTAGCATGCAGATGGTCAGCATCAGTAAAAAAGCCTATCGACTCCACCGCGATCTCGAGATCGACTGGTCGGGCATTGCCCTGGCGATTAGCTTACTCGAAGAACTCGAACAGCTGCGTGACGAGAACCGCCATCTGCGCAAACGCCTTGAGCGTTTTTTGAGTGATTAAGAGTGCCTGCCAAAACTTCAAATAGCCTGTAAAAACCATTCGCCATCACCCAATAGTGCGCTAAGCTGCGGGCATAAAAAAATAACAACACCCTGAAAATTATCCGCGACGAGTTGCCCATGATCGTGACCCTCAGCCAGATCCGCGAAGCCCATACACGCATCCAGCCGCATATTCATCACACACCGATTATGCACAGCCAGCAGGTCAATAAACTGCTTGGTTGTGAACTGTTTTTTAAAGCTGAAAACCTGCAAAAAGTTGGCGCCTTTAAAGCGCGCGGTGGCTGCAATGCGGTTTTTTCAATGGACGCCGCCGCGCTGCAAAAGGGCGTGCTCACCCACTCCTCCGGCAATCACGGCGCGGCATTGGCCTGGGCCGCCGCCCTCAAGGGAGCGAATTGCACCGTGGTGATGCCAGAGAACGCCCCCTTGGTTAAAAAGCAAGCCGTTCGCGGTTATGGCGCCAAGGTGATTGAGTGCGTGGCGTCCATGGCCGCTCGCGAAGCCGCCGTCGCAGCGGAAATTCAGGCCAGCGGAAGCACAATGGTTCACCCCTACGACAACGAAACCATTATCGCCGGGCAGGGCACAGCCGCACTGGAGGCCCTCGGTCAACTTGATCAGTTGCCGGATATCATTATGACCCCGGTAGGTGGCGGCGGACTGCTTTCAGGCACCGCGATAGCTGCCCATGCCCTCGCCGCGGAAGTTGGCAAAACCATCGCCGTGATCGGCGCAGAACCTCAGGGTGCAAGTGATGCATGGCAGGGTTTTACCAGCGGCCAGCGAGTCGAGCAGCAAACCCCGGCTACCATCGCTGATGGATTGCGCTCAACATTGGGTGTGCGAAATTTTGAGATAATCCGCGAGCAGGTCAACGATATTGTGCTCGCCTCAGAGCAGGGCATTGTCGACGCGATGAGACTGGTGTGGACGCGACTGAAAATTATTATTGAGCCCTCTGCCGCGGTTTGCGTTGCTGCGGTAATGGAAAACCCGCAGCTATTTGCCGGCAAGCGCGTGGCGATTATTTTGAGCGGCGGCAATGTCGATCTGGATGCGTTGCCGTGGTGAGCCTCTTAAGCAAGCGACTAAATTAAGCAACTTAATAAAGTAATGGACGTAACCTGGAAATGACAAAAAAACATGATAATTATCCCCGCTTTCATCTCGCCTTCCCGGTCACCGACCTTGA
>JALRJD010000204.1 GCA_023255165.1 Porticoccaceae bacterium
CGGCGGCGCAGGCCTGAAGTGGTTCCAGACTTTGGTTGAGCCGTTCCAGCAATTGTTCGTAGAGATATTTTTCGCGGGCCAGCGAGCGACTCTTGGCGCTTAAGGCCTTGTCTTCAAATTCTTTCAGTTCCGGGGTGATAAAGCGCTCGGCATTTTTTAATGTCTGGCGGCGAATATAGTCGACCGGGGCGTTGTCGCTCTGACCGCGGGAGATTTCAATATAGTAGCCGTGCACGCGGTTGTAACCGACTTTTAATGTAGCGATGCCGGTGCGGTTTTTTTCTCGCTCTTCCATGGCCAGTAAAAATTCACCGGCATTGGTATTAAGTGCGCGCAGCTCATCGAGTTCGCTGTCGTAGCCGTCGGCGATAACGCCCCCTTCGCGAATAACCACTGGCGGATTTTCCTGAATCGCGCTACCGAGCAGGTCCACCAGTTCGGGCATGGGTTTGGCGGCGGCAGCCAGTTGGTTTAGATGTTCGATGGGCGCATTGGCCAGTGCGCTTGCCAGCTGCGGCAGCACGGCCAGTGATTCATGCAGGCGGGTCAGATCGCGCGGTCGCGCCGAGCGCAGTGCCACGCGGGTGAGAATGCGCTCCATATCGCCGACCTGTTTTAAATGGTCGTGCAATATTTCATAGAGATAGTTGTTGTGCAGCGCGGCAATGCTCTGCTGGCGGGCCTGTAGTGTCTCTAGATGTTGCAATGGGCGATTGAGCCAGCGTCGCAGCAGGCGGCTGGCCATGGCGGTTGCGCTGGTGTCGAGCACATCAAACAGGGTGTTGTCCTGACCGCCGGTCAGGTTGATATCGAGTTCAAGATTGCGTCGAGTCGAAGCGTCGAGGGCGACAGCTTGCTCGCGGTTTTCGGCGGCAATACTGCGGATATGGGGCAGGGCGCCGCGCTGGGTATCGCGGGCATATTGCAGCAGGCAACCCGCGGCGCTAATAGCCACCGGTAAATGGTCGCAACCAAAGCCACTGAGATCTCTGGTGCCAAACTGTTTGGTCAGCAGGCGCAGTGCGCTGTCGAGATCAAACTCCCAAACCGGACGTCGTTTAACCCCTTGTCTGGTGGCGAAAAAGTCCTGCTCGGGCAAGGTCTCGCAGAGCAGTATTTCAACCGGGTTAAGGCGCTGCAGCTCGCTGACCAACTCTTCTTCAGTTGACAGTTCAAGCAGTTGAAAACGCCCGCTGCTCATATCCAGCGAAGCCAGACCTGTACGCTGATTATCACTGGTGATGGCAACCAGCAGGTTGTCGCGATGGGCGTCGAGCAGCGCTTCATCACTTATGGTGCCAGGTGTAAGAACCCGCACAACCTGCCGCTCAACCGGTCCTTTGCTGGTTTCCGGGTCACCTATCTGTTCGCAGATCGCTACCGACAGGCCCTGTTTTACCAACTTGCCTAGATAGGCTTCCGCGGAATGGTAGGGCACGCCACACATTGGAATCGGGTTGCCATTGGCTTTGCCGCGGGCGGTCAGAGTGATGTCGAGTATCTGGCTGGCACGTTTGGCATCGTCAAAAAACAACTCATAGAAATCGCCCATTCGGTAAAACAGAATATCATTGGGGTGTTCAGCTTTGATGCGTAAAAACTGCTGCATCATCGGGGTGTGTTGTGTTGAGGAAGATTCCATAAGGGTCCTGATTTAACCGCCGTCCATTTTGCCTGTGTTTTGTTTATCGCCGCCTGCAGCCGCGTTACCCGGGTGGGCCCAATGGTAACGTAAAACCGCCTGTGGCAGTAGCCGTGGACGGTTATTTGGCGGTTTGCAGCTGCGTCCTGTGTTCGGTGCTGCCAAGCTCTGGCTGGCGTACATACACTGGTATACAAGGTCCTATGCATAATAGTATTATTCGAAATCGGATAAATTACGGGCTGCGGTCAGCGCATATGAGTGATACGGAAAACAAAGCCAGCCTCGACAAGCAACTTCAGGCCCAGTTGCAGACGCTACTGCCGTCGCTTTTGCCAGCACTGACTGCGGCGGATGTTGGCAGCCTGATCCCGTTTTTGCAGGAGAAAAAGCTATCAGCCGGACATATTCTGATGACTCAGGGAGCATCAGATTGTGAAATCTATTTTCTGCTCGACGGCGCCTTTATGGTGTTTGAGAAAATTAGAATTAATGGCTCGCCGCTGGTTTTGAAAACCGCTGAATTTCCTGGGCCCTGTATTCTGGGTGAGGTGAATATTCTTGCCGAGGGCAGCAGGTCGGCGACGGTGGTAGCCAAACGACCCTGTCAGTCCTGGGTGCTGAGTGAGGCGCAGTTTACCGAGTTAACCAGTGCCGACCCCAAGTTGGCGATTCGACTGTTAAAGGCGTTCGGTGGGATTATTTACCGCCGGCAAAAGGCGTTTCAGCATCGGGTCAGAGGTAATATTTTGAGTGATGGCCACAGTGTTGAAGCGGCAATCCACAAACTTGGGCGCTATACAGGCAAGGTTTCCAGAGCCGATAAGGCTGTCGCCGAACGGCTGTTTAGCGCCGATTTGGACGGTGAAAATTACACCACCTGATCCGTTGACCCATTAATCCCGGCTCTGTTTGGCGGTGGCGGGATGAAACATTTAGATATTGTCGGAGCACGATATGATTATTGCAGCCACCAATCGAACCCCTGAGATTACCTTTTCAGCCTCCGGTTGCACGGTTAAAGGTGAATGTTACCCGGAAGATATTACCGAGCTGTCGAAGCCGGTTATGAAAAAGCTTGCGAAGGATCTGGCGCAGGCTGATGCATACAGCATTGATATCGAGCTGCACTATTTCAACAGCTCGTCAGCCAAGTTTCTTTTCGATGTATTTGAGTTTCTCGACAATGCCGGTTCACAGGGCAAAGAGATCGCTGTTACCTGGTTTTATCGGCAGGATGATGATTCCATGGAAGAGGCGGGCGGCGAGTTCCAGGAAGATATGGAAAATGTCTTATTCAAATTGGCACTGCGTAACTAGGCGTGCTGTTTGACATTTTTATAAGGCCAAGTGGGTTAAGAGCACAGGACCATTGATAATGGACAGTAAATCGATTCAGCTTCACGAGCTAATGATTAACCGCGGCACGTTTTTTTGTTATGCCGGGCCATTGTCTGAAACTGTGTTAACCAGTATCTCTTCGGTGGTTAAAGGCCAGTTGGCGGATACCGGCAATACCATCTCTGTGATCAACAAGGTTTTTGGTATTTTTGTTGAGCAGGCACAGAATATCATTCGCTATTCCTGTGAGCGCATCGAAGAAGGGGGTGTGGGGTCGGTCTCGATCAGCACCACCGACAGCGGCTTTGTGGTTGAGGCGATTAATGAAATCAGCCAGTCAGATAGACTCAGAGTTGGCGAGGCGCTGGAAAAGCTTAAGGCGATGGATGATGCCGAGCTCAAACAGGCCTACAAAGAGCGCATAAAGTCAGCGCCACCAGAAGGCAGTCTCGGAGCCGGTCTAGGGTTTATTGAAGTGGCGCGGCGAAGCTCAAGGTTTGATTTTTCTTTCGAAGAGCACGCCGGCACAACGCTTTTTCTCTACCGTGGCTGGGTCGATCTTCCCGCTTGATGGTTCGAGCTCTCAAGTCCTTCAAGATTTTTTAATATGCCCATCTAGCAGTTCCAGCGCCTCGCTGAGCGATTCTCTTAATTGGTCAATTTGTTTTTTGTCCAGGCTGTCCAGTCGTGCAATCAAATGCGAACGGTCGGCTTTAATCCGTATCACGGAATCTTCAGCGCTTGCATCAAGTACTTTAAAGGCGCGAACCGGGTTGACGATGCCTTTCAGATGCAGTGGCGGCACCTCGGTGCAGCGAATGGTGTCTTTCACCAGACTGTAGGTTTCAAAGGAGATAAATATGGAGTCGGACTCGGCAGCCGACTCCAGTCTTGAGGCCATATTGACCCCTGCGCCAATCGCGGTGTAGTCGAGGCGATTGTCAGAGCCGAAGTTGCCCACGGTGCAATAACTGGTATGAATGCCGATGCGCATGCGAAAGGGTTCTTGAAAACCGTACTCCTGCCATTTGTCCGATAGCTCATAGAGCCGTTCCTGCATCGCCATTGCCATCGACACACAGCGGGTGGCATCTTCTTTGGGGCCGCGGGTCTCGGGGTCGCCAAAAAAAATCATAATCGCATCGCCGATATATTTGTCGATGGTAGCGCCGTATTGCAGGGCAATGGCCGACATTTCATTGAGATAGTAATTGAGGGCCGCGGTCAGGTCCTCTGACTCAACGTTGTCGGTGATCGAGGTAAATCCGACAAGGTCGGAAAAGAATACGGTTAGTTTTTTTCGCGAGCTCTGCAAACTGACTTTTTGACTGCCACTGAATATGGTTTCGTAGACTTGCGGGGAAAGGTATTTGGCTAACTGTGTCGACAGGCTTACCAGTTGACGATTTTTTTCTGCCGCTTCGAGGGCCAGCTCTGTCTGTCTCTGGGCGCTGCTATCGTTGAGTTTTACCAGGTGCTTGGTGGTTCGGAGCAGTCGCTCGTAGGCCGAAATCAAACTGAGATGGCTGGGCTCGGCGGCGAGCGTTGGAGAATGGTCCAGAGAGGCTTTGATCCCGGCAATAATTTTATCTTCATTTTCAAAAATGCTGTTGCGGCGAGCCACTGCGATCCTCCCCCTTAGATTATTATTTTTATTGGCTGGATGAATAACAGCACGTTTCCTTGACAAAATCTATGCATTTATGGATATTGAGTTAAAACCTTTGCACGCTGCATGCGCAGCAGTAGCTGAGGGCAAATGTTCTGTCGGGGGAGTTGCAAGTGACCACAAAGAGTCAAATTTTAATTCTTACGATACTGGGCAATCTGGGCATAGCGGCAATTTATCTGGTGCTGACTTTTAGCCAGCTCAATGATCAGGAAAAGGTCCATCTCGATGATTCTGGCCATACCTACAAGCAGGCCTGGCTCGCCACCCTGAATCAGGCTTTCGATAAAACCATTGGTGAATGGCACCCCACAGCGGGGGAGCGCAGCAAGAAAAGTATCTGGAGCGAGCGCATTGACGCGAGACTGGTTTACCCCGACGCAGCTGCGCGGACTATCGGCAACCCTCTTGTTGAGGCTATGACCAGCGGCAGCACTGCAGAATTAAAGACGATAATGCAGACGCTTTTTGCTGAGGATCTCAGCTCGTCACTGATCAGTTTTGCGCTGTATATCTCCCCCGAAAACCTTATTCTGCAATGTGTTTCCGCTAAGGATATGGCTCGAGAGAAAATGGCCCGTGAGGATAGTATTCCGGATAAGATTTTTTCCGAGGGCATGCTCTCGGAAGTCAACAGCATTGATCCCTGCTCCGGCAAATCAACCGACCAGTTTAGCCATTTAATTCATATACCCGCTGTTGGCGGAGATTCCGCTACTGCACTGCAGGCTGTGGTTAACCGCGACCTTTGGATTGAGGCGGGCTCTGTGACAGCCAGCGGTTTTTCTGTGTTTAATGTTATGGCGGTTAGTTTGTTCAGAAATGGCAGCAGCATTGGCACTATTATCCTTGGCGGCGATCTGCATAAACCGGTTGAGTTTTTTGAATTGGAATTTGGCGTCAAAGTGGCGATTAAATTCAACGATCAAATAATCACTCACGACGGGCTTTCAAAACTCAACGCCTATTTGGAAGCTAGCGATGCTGCGTCGATTAATCGTGAGGTGAGTCTTGCGCTGGAGAGAAACCGGAGCGCATTGCAGGCCAATGGCGTGTTTGGCTATATGGATAAAGTGCTGTCCGCGTCGGTGTTTGGCTTTCCGATCAGTGAGTTTAAAAAAGACGAAGAACCATTTTTTATTGTGCTGCGAGATCAAACCGAATTTCTGCAAAATCAGCGAGAGACAATGCTTATCAGCCTGCTTGTCGGCCTGGTGTTTTTTCTTATTCTGTTGGCCACCACCCTGACATTGACCACCTCCGCATTCCGCGGTGTGGGGCAGGCCATCAATGTGATGCGCGCGCTGGCCCAGGGTGATCGCTCTGTGTCCATGCCTCAGCGTAAGTATTGGTTTAAATCCGAGAACGATGAGGTTGATCTGCTTGCTCAGGCTCTTGAAGCGTACAAGGCGCATCTTGATGAGCTGGATGAGATCAAACTCTACCAGCAGTATCAGAATCGTGAGCGCGACACCATCATTATGGACAAAATGCGCCAACTGGCGGCTGGTCTGGATGGCGAGGCGCGCCAGTTGATTTTGTCTGATATTGCCCAAATGGAGCAGATGGCTGCCCGGGTAACGCCCGACAGTACCGACGATCGCTCTGTTGAATTGATGACAGTGGCCTTTTCGCGAATGTCCAATGAGGTGACCGCGCTGCTGGAAGCCAGGACTCGCGAGATGAAAAAGGCCTATGAGCAAGCCGCGCAGATAAACCGTGAAATGCGTAGCTCGATTAACTATGCCTCGATATTGCAGCGGGCAATGCTCCGGGCCGAGTGCTTTCCCGATGATTTTAAAATTCATCTTACCTGGCAGCCGCGGGATGTGGTTGGGGGTGATATCTATGTGGTTAGAACCACCGAGAACAAAACGGTGATTTCGGTGATTGACTGCACTGGCCATGGCGTTCCCGGCGCCTTTACCTCGCTGATTGCGCGGGCAGCCTTTGATCGCGCCTTTGAAGATCCGGCCATTGTCAGTGCCGGCGACTATCTGTCGGAATCAAATCGACTGATAAAAAACATGCTGTTCCAGAACGAAGCCGAGCAGGCTGAATCCGACGCCGGTTTTGATGGCACTGTCTGTATTCTCGATCGGGTCAACGGCACCCTTGAGTTTGCCGGCGCCAACGCGTCATTGTTTGTTGTCGACAGCGGCCATGTCACCGAGCTCAAGGGCGATAAAAAATCGGTCGGCGCCCGCCGAACCCCGGGAGGCTATCAATTTACCACTCAGTTGGTGACGGCGCCGAAGGGTATGTTTGTGATGCTGACCGACGGCGTTACCGATGTGATGAGCCCGGATCAAAGCCCTATCGCCTTTGGCCGCAAGCGGCTGGTGCGGTTGATGGAGTCGATTGATACCTCCGACCCGAAAGTGATTGTCAGTGAAATTATGCAGGCAGTTGACCAGTATAAAGGCAGTGGCGAGCTGCGTGATGATCTGACCTTGCTGGCATTTTATATTGATCAGTTGCAGCAGTTTGATCGTGCTGCGCTGCCTCTTGACAGTGTCGCTGAGGGTTCTGTCAAGCGGCAAAGCTGATAATCTATTTTCCCCTGCTGGCATTTTCTGGCATAAATGCCAGACTGGCTAAAACAGCTGTCAGGCCAGATCAAACAGCGATACACTCCGCCCATGAACCAACCCACATCAACGTTTGACTCTCTTATGCCTACCACCTTTGATTTGGCGGCACAGCTTGGCGAGGCGCTAGAACAGCGCGGCGCCACGGTGACCACGGCCGAGTCTTGTACCGGTGGCGGCGTAGCCCATGCGATTACCGCGGTTGCCGGCAGTTCTCGCTGGTTTTCATGCGGCTTTGTCACCTACGCCAACAGCGCCAAGCACAGCTTGTTAGGTGTTGATACACAACTACTCGAAAGCCAGGGTGCGGTCTCGGAGACGGTGGTCAGGCAGATGGCCGAAGGCGCGGCGCGAGTGGCGGCTGCCGATTATGCGGTGGCGATCAGCGGCATTGCCGGCCCTGATGGCGGCAGTGACGACAAACCGGTGGGTACGGTCTGGTTTGCCTGGCTCGGCCCGGACGGGGTGAATGCAAAAAAATATCAGCTCTCTGGTGATCGTGCAGCGGTTCGTGAACAGGCTATCAAAATTTCTCTGCAACAACTGTTGCATCGGGTTACTGGATGTAATACTGTATAACCATACAGTTGATGGTAAACCTGTAACCAGACATCTACCTGCCAACTAAAACCAACAAAATTTTCTTGAGGTCACAACTATGGATGCCAACAAGTCAAAAGCATTAGAAGCCGCTCTGGGACAAATCGAACGCCAGTTTGGCAAGGGAACAGTGATGCGCATGGGTGATGGCACCCGTCAGGCGGTACCAGCCATTTCAACCGGCTCACTGGGATTGGATATTGCACTGGGTATTGGTGGTCTGCCGAAAGGGCGTATCGTCGAGATCTATGGCCCTGAATCCTCCGGTAAAACAACACTCACACTTCAGGTTGTTGCCGAGGCGCAAAAGGCCGGTGGAACCTGTGCTTTTATTGATGCCGAGCACGCCCTCGACCCTGAATACGCCGCGAAGCTCGGCGTTAATGTCGATGATTTGATTGTTTCGCAGCCGGATACAGGTGAGCAGGCACTGGAAGTGACCGATATGCTGGTGCGCTCCGGCGCCTGTGATGTGTTGATTGTCGATTCGGTGGCAGCCCTGACACCGCGCGCCGAGATCGAAGGCGAGATGGGTGATCACCACGTTGGCTTGCAAGCGCGACTGATGTCGCAGGCGCTGCGCAAGCTGACCGGCAATATTAAAAACGCCAACTGCCTGGTGATCTTTATCAACCAGATTCGTATGAAGATTGGCGTGATGTTTGGTAACCCCGAGACCACCACCGGCGGTAATGCCCTCAAGTTTTACTCCTCCGTGCGACTGGATATTCGTCGCATCGGCGCGGTGAAGGACGGTGATGAAATAGTTGGCAATGAAACCCGGGTGAAAGTGGTTAAAAACAAAGTGGCGCCACCCTTTAAACAGACTGAATTCCAGATTCTCTACGGTCGTGGTATCAACCGCAACGGTGAATTGGTTGATCTTGGCGTCAAGCACGGGCTGATCGACAAGTCCGGCGCCTGGTATGCCTACAAAGGCAACAAGATCGGGCAGGGCAAGGCCAATGTTGGTATCTACCTGACCGAAAATCCCGCGGTCGCCAATGAAATCGAAGCCTTTATTCGTGAAAAAGAGATGGGTAGCAAACTACCTGTTGCGGAGGAGTCCGTTGATCAGGGTTCTGTTGGTGAGCCCGCTGACGAATAAGTGCCATTTAAGAGTTAGTTTGTAATATGTGTGATAGAGCAAAAAGCGCCGATTGGCGCTTTTTGTTTAATTGGAATTTGTAAACCGGTGGCCTCGTTGATAGCGTTACCAGCAAGCCCCTGAATTATTAAGTATCAGATAAAAGGTCACACCCGGATATGTTGGAAGCCCCAGCTGACACAACTCCTGCCAAAATCCGCAATGCCGCCATGGATCTGCTGACCGGTCGCGAGTATTCACGCCACGAATTGTCGGAGAAGCTTAACAAGCGCTTTGATCAGCACAGCGCGATTGATGAGGTTGTGCAGCGACTGGCTGACGAGGGGCTGCAGTCCGACACGCGCTTTGCCGAGGCCTTTGTGCGATCGCGGGTTTACCGTGGCCATGGTCTGGCGCGGATTCGTCAGGATATTCGCCACAAGGGTATTGCCGATGAACTTGTTGCTCAGAGCCTGGAAGAGGCGGATGTAAACTGGTATCAGTTGGCCCGGGACGTGGCGCAACGCAAGTTTGGACAAAGTTTGAATAGAGCGGCAGGCCGCCCCGTGGATCAGCGTGAAAAAGCCAAACGCATGCGTTTTTTACAGTACCGTGGTTTTAACTATGACCAGATCAAATATGCGCTGTCAGAAACCTCAGAGAATGATGCGGACTACGACTAACTTGCGGACTCTTCTTGCCGATAGCCAAACCCGTACCCATACCAATACCAACACTGCCTTTACCGCCGGAATTAAAGGTAACCCTCAAACAGATCCGTTAGCCGGTTTTCCACCCAGCTGTGGGCGGAGAGATTTTTAATAAACCCGCAGTGCCCGCCAAAAGGCTGGACCTCAATGGTCAGTTGCTCGGGGCAATTGATCTTCTGTAAATCCGCCACCGGAATAATCGGATCATCCTGCGAGGAGATCAGGTAGGCCGGAATCTCCAGCGCCGCCAGGCGGTCACCGGTCAAGGCATAGGATTCGAAATAGCTTTTTGGGTCGTCAAACGGTGTGTGGTTGGCGACAAAAAAGCCATTCATATCACCCAGCGTCCGGGCATTGTCCAGCACCTCCGCGTAATTGTGTTCAGGAAAGTGCGAGAGTTTTTTACGCAGGGATTTGGACCAGCGACGGAAGAAATAACGTTCGTAGATAAACAGCGTGTTATCCAGTGCATCCATGGCATTGGTCGGGTCAACTGGTGGGCAAATTCCCGCAGCCGCGGTAAGGCCGAGGGCAGTGCCATGATCGGCAGCAATGCGCAGGGTGAAATTGGCACCGAGGGAAAAGCCGGCGAGAAACCGCTTTCTGTAATGGTGGGTCTCGAAGAAGCTCTCGATCGCTTCGGCAACCTCCAGAGTCATGGTCGAATTAAACAGTGCGTGATTGAGGTGGTGGCTATCGCCGTGGTCGCGAAGGTTTAGCCGCAACACATCAAAACCCTGTTTTAAAAGATAGTTGGCGGTGGTCACCTGATAGGCCGATTCACTCGATCCTTCCCATCCGTGCAATAAAACAATCACGCTTTTATTCGGTTTTTTGCTGCGATCATATTTGCCGAGCAATCGCGTTCCATCCTTTGCTGAAAGGGTTAAAACCTCACTGTTTAATTGCTTTGCGAGTCGGTTGGCGCGAATTTTTCGCGGACCAACGCTATTCAAAATACTCTGAATATGCGGGTTTTTTAAAATAAAAGGTGGGGTAAAACGATTGTTCGCAGTCATATTTATAGTTGTATAGAAGATTAATTGGATTTGGCGGGCTTTAACTGCTGAGACTTTAGTCCCTGAATAGCTAAGTCGTCAATGGTTGCAGTTTTACGCGATCCCGTTCAGTTTGGTGTCGAACAATGATTCATTCGAGATTGAATAGAGGTCAGCCCGGCCCGCGATCTTTTTCTGTTCTATGCTTTTATATGCCCATCATCTTACCAGGGAGGTCTAGATGAAAATATTAATGTCCATATTGTCAGTTTTGCTGCTGGTGTCTTTCACTGCTGTAGGCGCTGCCGATGAGGTTGGCGATGAGAGTGCCAGTGAGGTAACCAGCGACGAACAGGTTGCAGCGAAGCCCCAGTCTCTAAGCGATCGGGTCAAGGGGATTGAAGACAGCGTTAATCCCGCCGATTGGAAAATTCATAATGGTTGTGTAATGTTGCGACGTATCAAGCGGATAAAATTTGTCGACGACCAGACGGCGATTTTGTCGATGCGCGGCAAGAAGAAAGTGATTCTGCGATTGAAGCGCAACTGCCCCGGAATCAAGAGCTCCGGCTTTATGCATCAGACCGTTGGCAGTAGACTCTGTGCCGGGTTTGATCGCTTCGTCGCCATGGGCACAGGTTACAGTTGCCGTATCAGCAGCCTGGAGCCTTATATTGAGCTGGAGAAGCCTCCAGTGGACAAAGATCTAGACTAATTGGTGATTTCACTTTGGCTCAGGTGAACTCACCTGGAGCCACGCCATGCAACGCGCTGTTTTTTGCCAGTCAGCTTGCTCTCAGCAAGCGTTTTTTCAGTCAGCTCGCTCTCAGCCAACTTATTTTCAGCCAGCTTGTTCATACTCGCTATTTTCGCCCCCAGCCTTTATCGCAAGGCGACTTTTGTTATTGCTGATTGTATTGAGCACAATCGCAGTGCCGCTCTATTCCGGTTTCGCGTCAGCAGCACCTTTGATTGAGTGGCAGGGCAGTTGGCAGCAGGGCGGTTTGCTGCTGGGCAGGATTCAGCCCGGGCAGCGCATCAGTTATCAGGGCGAAGAGCTTAAAACCACAGCTAACGGACAATTTCTGGTGGGCCTTGGGCGTGATGCGCCAGAGGTCTCGACCTTTGTGGTGACCAACGCAGAGGGTGTTGCGGTCGAGACCCAGCATAAAATAAGCAGCCGCGATTACCATATTCAGCGCGTTGAAGGGGTGCCCCAGCGCACTGTCGAACCGCCGTCGGAACAGATGCAGCGCATTCGTGCAGACTCGGCATTGGTGAGCGCGGCGCGACGTCCGGTTACTGATAAAACCGATTTTCTCAATGGCTTTAGCAAACCTCTGGAAGGGCGTATTACCGGCGTCTATGGCAGCCAGCGGTTTTATAACGGTGTGCCCAAAAGCCCGCATTATGGTCTCGATTACGCTGCACCCACCGGTGCTTTAGTCAAGGCGCCCGCCGCGGGCGTGGTGCGTCTCGCGCACAATGATCTGTTCTATTCTGGCGGCACATTGATTATTGATCATGGCCACGGCCTCACCTCGAGCTTTTTGCATCTCAGCGAGATACTGGTTGCCGAGGGCAGTCGTGTGCAACGTGGCCAACCTGTCGCCAAAGTGGGCGCCACCGGACGCGCCACTGGCCCACATCTTGACTGGCGCATGAACTGGCGCAATGTGCGCATAGATCCGGCGCTGGTTTTACAATCCTTTCCCGCCAGCGACGAGTAATTTATTGGGCGCTGCGTTGAGGCATCCAATCTCCCTCCGTTGACCGGTTAATTGCCATCAGGCAATGGCGGTCAGGCGCGATTTTGCGTAAACTAGCGCGGTTTTCAAATGGACGTTTACCGTGGATAAAAAGCTTCTCAGTATATTGGTTTGCCCTGTCAGCAAAGCCCCGCTCGAATATGACAAAGACAAGCAGGAACTGGTCTGTCGCGCCAGTGGTCTGGCCTATCCGATCCGCGAGGGTATCCCGGTCATGCTGGAGTCTGAAGCGCGTCAGCTCAATGCCGACGAAAAACTTCGCGACTCGGCAAAATAACGCATAGCCTGGGGGGTCACATAATGGATACCACACCGACACTGTTCACACGCATTATTAATCGCGAGATTCCGGCGGAGTTTCTCTACGAAGACGACCAATGCATTGTGATTAACGATATAGCCCCCAAGGCGCCCGTACATATGCTGGTTATTCCGCGCAAGCCGATCGCCAGATTGGCCGATGCCAGCGAGGATGACAAAGCCTTGCTCGGACATCTGATGTGGGTGGCCGGCGAGGTTGCCAGACAGGCCGGCGTCGAAGAAGCCTTCCGTCTGATCGTCAACAACGGCATTGGCGCCGGTCAGACCGTATTCCATTTGCATCTGCATGTGCTGGCTGCCCCTGGCGACAGCATGCAATTCTCTGAATCTACTATGTAAGGTCCGTGGCTTTTGGCCACACCAATAACTGGAACCCAATAATGATGAAAAGCGCCGACATTCGTGACGCATTTTTAAACTACTTTGCCAGCAAGCAGCACACCATTGTGCCCAGCAGCAGCCTGGTGCCTGGCAACGACCCCACATTGCTGTTTACCAATGCGGGCATGGTGCAGTTCAAAGATGTATTTCTCGGCGCCGAAAAGCGCGACTACAACAGAGCGGTGTCATCGCAGCGCTGCGTGCGCGCCGGCGGCAAACACAACGACCTGGAAAATGTGGGCTACACCGCGCGACACCACACCTTTTTTGAGATGCTCGGCAACTTCAGCTTTGGCGACTACTTTAAGCGCGAAGCGATCAGTTATGCCTGGGAGTTTCTCACCGAAGTACTCAAGCTACCCAAAGAGCGCCTCTGGGTAACGGTGCATATCAGTGATGATGAAGCGGCGGCTATCTGGATCAATGAAATTGGCGTTGATCCCAACCGCCTTTCACGCCTTGACGAAGATAACTTTTGGCAGATGGGCGACACCGGTCCCTGCGGACCAAGCACCGAGATCTTCTGGGATCATGGCGAAGATGTGCCCGGCGGCCCTCCAGGCAGCCCGGACGATGATCTCGATCGCTATATTGAAATCTGGAACCTGGTGTTTATGCAGTTTGAGCGCGACGCCAGCGGTAAAATGACCCCGCTGCCAAAACCGTCCATCGACACCGGTATGGGTCTGGAGCGAGTTGCCGCAGTGATGCAGGGCGTGCACAACAACTACGATATTGATCTGTTCAAGCACCTGATTGCGGATGCCGCAAAGATTATTGGCGTCAGCGACCTGGGCGAGAACTCCCTGAAAGTGGTCGCCGATCATATCCGCTCCTGCGCCTTTTTGGTGGTCGACGGTGTTACGCCGTCCAATGAGGGCCGCGGTTATGTGCTGCGCCGCATTATCCGCCGAGCACTGCGACACGGTTATAACCTCGGCGCCAAAGGCAGCTTCTTCCACAAGCTGGTGAAGTCGCTGGGTGATGTGATGGGCGAAGCCTATCCTGAACTGATCAGCATGCAGCAGGCAATTACCGAGACGATCAAGAAAGAGGAAGAGCAGTTTGCCCGCACCCTCGACAATGGTATGGGCGTGCTTGAAGCGGCCCTGAAAAACCTTTCCTCAGACCAGTTGCCTGGTGAGCTGATTTTTCAGCTTTACGACACCTATGGCTTCCCCACCGATCTGACCAACGATATTGCCCGCGAGCGCGGCTACAGCATGGATATGGAAGGTTACGAGCAGTGTATGGAAGAGCAGCGCAAGCGCGCCCGCTCGGCGAGCCAGTTTGGGCTCGATTACAGTGAGACCATTCGCGTAGAGGGAAGCACAGAGTTTGTCGGTTACGAGCGCCTTGAAGAGAGCAGTGAGATTGTTGCCCTCTGGGCCGCTGGCGAAGAGGTTGCCGAGGCCGCTACTGATTCGGAAGTGGCGATTATTCTCAAGCGCTCACCTTTCTATGCTGAATCCGGCGGTCAGGTTGGCGACTGTGGTTACCTGCACACCGATTCTGCGAAAATTGAAATCAGTGACTGTCGCAAGGCCGGCGATCATCACCTGCATATCGGCAAGGTGCTGTCAGGCACGGTAAAGGCGGGCGATGCGGTCACCGCCAAGGTGGACAGTTCAGTGCGCAGCGCCACGGCGCGCAATCACTCGGCAACCCATCTTTTGCACGCCGCACTGCAGCAAGTGTTGGGCGATCACGTTAATCAGAAAGGCTCTCTGGTGGACAGCCAGCGTCTGCGCTTTGACTTCTCCCATGGTGAAGCGGTCAGCGCCAAGCAGATTCGCCAGATCGAACATATAGTCAATCGGGAAATACTGCACAACAGTCAGGTGCAAACCGACGTAATGAGCATGGACGACGCCATTGAAAAAGGCGCCATGGCCCTGTTTGGCGAGAAATATGGCAGTGAAGTTCGTGTGCTTAGTATGGGCGGCGACTTTTCTGTTGAGCTTTGTGGTGGCACCCATGTGGCACGCACTGGCGATATAGGTCTGTTGCGAGTCAGCGGTGAATCCAGCGTTTCGGCTGGCGTGCGTCGCATCGAAGCAGTGACCGGCGAAGCGGCGGTCGCGCTCTGTGACGAGTTACAGGACACCGTCAACGATGTGGCGAGTCTGGTGCGGGCATCTGGGCACGGCGTAGCGGACAAGGTGAGACAGGTGGTTGAAGACAACCGTCGCCTGCAGAAAGAGATCGACGCCCTGAAAAGCAAACTTGCCAATGCCTCTGGTAGCGACTTGATGTCGGGGTTGCGTGATATCGGCGGCATTAGCGTGCTCTCGACTGTGGTTGAGGGCGCCGATGCAAAAAGTTTACGCGGCGTCGCCGACCAGGTCAGATCAAAGCTGGATAAAGGTGTCTTTATACTGGCCGCGGTGGATGGCGATAAAGCGGCACTGGTTGCCGGCGTCACGCAAAACCTGACTGATAAAATCAAAGCCGGTGACCTGCTCCAGTTTGTCACCACTCAGGTTGATGGCAAAGGTGGTGGCCGGGCCGACATGGCTCAAGGCGCTGCAGGCAGCACAAAAAATCTGGCCGCCGCACTGGAGTCGGTCTATGACTGGGTGAATGCGGCTTCTTGACAGACCAATAGCCTGAAACCCTTAACATTTAAGCGCGATTGCTGTTTAATCTGCGCCCTTAATTATCTGACGTGACAGAGAATCAATGAGTTTAATTGTTCAAAAATACGGCGGCACTTCGGTCGGCAGCGTGGAACGCATAAAAGCGGTTGCCGCAAAAGTGGTAGCCAGGCACCAAGCCGGCGACAAAATTGTTGTAGCCGTCTCCGCGATGAGTGGCGAAACCAACCGTTTGATTGATCTGGCCAAAGCCATCCATGAGCAACCCAACCTGCGTGAGATGGACGTACTGGTTTCCACCGGTGAGCAGGTCACGATCGCACTACTGTGTATGGCGTTGGAGGCGGAAGGCGTCTCTGCACGCTCCTACACTGGTGGGCAAGTTCGCATCCTCACAGACAATGCCCATGGTAAAGCGCGTATTAAAGAGATTGATGGCCATCGCATTCACGCCGACCTCAATGCCGGCCGGGTAGTGGTTGTGGCAGGATTTCAGGGCATCGATGACGATGGCAATATCACAACACTGGGGCGCGGCGGTTCAGATACCACGGCAGTTGCCCTGGCTGCGGCACTGAAAGCCGACGAATGCCAGATATACACCGATGTTGATGGTGTCTACACCACCGACCCGAGAGTGGTTGCCAAAGCACGCAGACTCGACAAGATTACTTTTGAAGAAATGCTTGAAATGGCCAGCCAAGGCTCAAAGATACTGCAGATTCGCTCGGTTGAATTTGCCGGAAAATACAATGTACCCCTGCGTGTGATGTCGAGCTTTCAAGATGGCCCGGGCACGCTGATCTCACTTGAGGATAACGACCAGATGGAAGAACCAATAGTCTCAGGTATCGCCTTTAACCGCGATGAAGCCAAACTCACCATTCGCGGCATCCCCGATCAGCCCGGCGTCGCCTACAAAGTATTGGGCGCCATCAGCGAAGCCAATATCGAGATTGATGTTATCGTGCAAAACGTTGCCAAAGACGACTCGGCGACCATCACCTTTACCGTGCACCGCAATGATCTGCCCAAAGCCTCCGAGCTGCTCAATCAGATTGCCGAGGATCTCGGCGCACTGGAAGTCAGCTCTGACGACCGCATCGTCAAGGTATCCATTGTCGGAGTCGGTATGCGATCTCACGCCGGCGTTGCCGCAAAGATGTTCCAGGCACTGGCCGCTGAAGGCATCAACATCCAGTTAATCACTACCTCAGAGATCAAAATAACGGTCGTGATTGAGGAGCGTTACCTGGAATTGGCCGTTAGATCGCTGCATTCTGCTTTTGGGCTTGAAGAATAATGCCAACTGATAGTCCGATCTTGGACTTATCACGTAAAAACTGATAGATTCTGCGCTGCTTGGGAGAGTTCAAAATAAACAAGCAGCGATCAACAGGGGGATTGGCCGTGAACACTAAATGTATAACAGTGAGTATGGCGGATTAAGGAAATAGACCTCACCAATGAATGGTGAAAAGCAGTGTAGGAGCTTTATATGTTAATACTTACTCGACGAGTCGGTGAGACTCTGGTTATCGGCGACGATGTAACCGTAACCGTATTGGGAGTGAGGGGAAACCAGGTACGCTTGGGTGTTAACGCACCAAAAGAAGTAGCTGTCCACCGTGAAGAGATTTACCAGCGAATTCAAATGGAGAAAGGCGGCCCAGTTTCGTCCTCCAGCGAAGATTCTGCCGATAACAGTCTTTGATTTCTGCCTCAATGTGCTATTATGCCGCCGCTGTTTTCAGGGCGGCATAGTTGTTTTTGCAATCCGCAAAAGACCCCGAAAATAAATGGTACGCGCGACCCGGGCGCGACTTGAGCTAGCGTGTAAATTGCTCCAGTCAAACAAAGGGAAACAGTTT
>JALRJD010000238.1 GCA_023255165.1 Porticoccaceae bacterium
TGCGCAGATTGACACGGCCGCGGTTTTGCCAGGCATCTGCAAGCAGGGGTGCTATGCGCAGCAAGATTGCACGGCCCTCGGCACTTAACGGTGCCAGTTCCGGGTTCTTTGCGAGGTTAATCAACTGCTCCAGCAGGGAACCGCCGGACTGCTGGTGATTCGAGACAGCCAGTAGATCAGTCATATTGAAGCCGCAGAAGGGTGCCCGCAGCACCGCCAGCCAGGCGATTCTGTCCGCTGGAGAGAGCAGGGCGCGGGTGATGGAGAGCAGATCCATCACCGGCATTCTGCTGGCCAGTTTGGTGATATCAATTGCTTGCCAGTGCAGATTGGCCTCGCGCAGCGCGGGCACGATGGCGCGCAGATGGCCGCGACCGCGAACCAGAATAGCGATCGACTCATCCGGATGCTGGCTGACAAGTTCGCCGCAGAGGTTGGCAATATAGTCCGCCTCGGCAGCTTCCTCATCGTCTCCAGAAAAACCCTGAAAGCTCACGGCCTGACCCTCGCTGGCGGTTTTAATGGCCGTCGAAGGTGAGTAGGGAATTGCCCCGCGGCTGATATCGGCAGCGGCCGGAAAGGCCTGACTAAAGGCCTGATTTACCCAATCGATAATGCCCTGTTGCGAGCGAAAGTTGGAGCTCAGTGCCAGTGGTGCGCACTGCACCGGCCCAACCGGATGTCGCTGGGCATTGAGAAACAGCCCGACATTGGCGTTGCGAAAACCATACAGCGACTGCATGGCATCGCCGACCAGAAACAGGGTGCGGCCATCGCCGGGCTGCCAGCCGGCAATCAGCTGCTCCAGCAGTTTGATCTGCGCCGCCGAGGTATCCTGAAACTCATCCACCAGAATATGCCGCAGCTGGTAATCGAGCCGCAGTGTGATATCAGAGATCGCGCCATCTTCCGCTGCGGGCTCGAGGGCATTTAAGGCTGCCAGAGTTATCGCCGGATAGTCGCACTGACCCTGCTGCTGAAAAATAACATCCAGTTGCGCGGCGAGCAGTGGCAGCAGATAACCCAGCGCATTGAGCACAGCCTGTTGGCTATGGTCGATCTCGGCCTCGGGCAGATGCATCACATTGGCAATCAATTCATTGATCTGCGGACGTTCGCGACACCAGTCCAGCAGAGCCGTCATGCGTGCCTTGATCTCTTTTTGCTCTTTTGGGAAGCCGACATCGATGGTCACGCTTTTGCGCGGTGTGAGCTCTTTGGTGACCAGCAAACCAAGCAATATTTTCCATTGCTGGATAGCTTCCATGCTGGTCTCTGGCAGATCGTCAATGCCGGCCAACTGACTGAGAGCGATATTCTTTTCCGCGGGCACATGGCAGGCGGCAAAATCCACCAGCTCGATCAGTTCGCCGCGCACAGGCTGCAGAGCGTCTTCCAGGTTGAGCAGGTTTTCAGTGACAATCTGTTCGATCACCTGCTGGAAATAGTCGCGGTTTTCAGCGGCGTTGTAGATCAGCGGCAACCACTGCTCACGTTTGCTAAGTAACTCGGAGAGCAGTGTTTCGCAGCGCGCCAGATCATTGCCGGTATGGCTCAACAACACCGCGAGATGTTCGGCGCAGGGGCTGGATTCCTCAATGCGTTCAAGCAGCGCCCGAGCGGCGGCCTGATAGTGAATCTGCGGCTGTTCACTGGGCTCGGGGATCGGACCAAAGCGGGTTTCAAGGGCAAACTGGCTGGCAATATAACGGCAGAAACCGTCGATGGTTTGAATGCGCAGGCGGCCGGGCAGCTCAAGCAGATTCCAACCCAATTGGTTGTTGCGCGCCACTGCGGCGCTGGCCAGATCCCAGGTTTGCGCTTCATATTCATCCGCCGGCCTGGGCTTGGTGGCGGCCTGGCGCAGGGCGCTGTGAATGCGGCTGGCCATTTCCCGGGCCGCCTTGCGGGTAAAGGTAATGCTGAGAATCTCTTCCGGGTTGTCCACGGTGCACAGCAGTCGCAGAACCCGCTGGGTAATCAGCCCGGTTTTACCCGAGCCCGCCGGGGCTGAGACAATAAAGCTCTGTTGCGGGTCGAGAGCCTGACGGCGCTGTTGCAGATCGGCGATTGCGCTCACAGGCTTTTACTCGATTGGGGCGGTTGTTTGAGCTGCGCGCTTATCTCGGGTTCTTCCGGCCAGCGATTGAGCGGTAGCAGATAATCCTGATAGCCAAAGTGAGTGCTGTCGTGAATCTCAACAGCCGCAGCGCCGGAGACAAACTCCGCGGCCAGATTATCCAGTGCAGCCTGCCAGTCGGCGATCTGCTGCTGCCAGTGCGCTTCGGGGTCGGGTTCCGAGCTGGCTTTTTCGCTGGCCAAAAACTGACTGTCGGTGCTACCGATCAGGGCAATCTTGCCACCTTTAATCTGCGCAAAGGCACAGCCATTGGCGCGCGGTTCGCTGGCGATAAGATAGAGTGGCAGCTGGGGATCAACCGGTCGCGGGCCGCTCCAGCTCGACGCTTTCACCTCGCCGGATTTGTAATCGATAATCAGCAATTTGTCGCCGACGCGATCGACCCGGTCGAGGCGCAGAGAGATCTCCAGATCACCAAAGCGAACGCTATGTTTGGTTTCCAGCTCGACCACTTCAAAGGGTGGCCGCTGCTTTTCCTCATCCAGCCACTGACCGATCAGCTTTTGCAGCCGCTGCTGCTCGAGCGCGCGGAAACGGTCGCCACGCAAAATGGGGTGGCGGGGCGCCCATTCGATCAGTGTTGCGGCAATGGTGGTTGCCAGCTGTTCTTGCAGTTGACTGTCACTGAGCGCTTGCAGCGTTGCCGAGCTTTTCCACTGGCTCCACAGGCGAAACAGTATTTCATGCAGCAGTGAGCCGCGATCCTGGGCGCTGAGGCCCTGTGTCGGCTCCTCGAGGGGTTCTGCCCTGAGTCGGTGAGTAGCAAAGGCATTAAACGGGCACACAGACTGATTTTTTAACAGGCTGCTACCGCCGCGAATGGTTTCGTTTTGTGGGGTGTAGGGCGGCGCCTGATCTTCCAGCAACTGGCATTGATGTTGCTGATAAAGCCATGGTGGATGAGGCAGCATTGATTCAAGTCCAGAGCCCAGAACTGCAAAGTCGCCTAGTGGTATATCCACAATCAGTGGGCTGGGGTCGAGCTGCTCTTCACCGCGCATTGAGGGGTAACTGAGAATCAACCGAGCGCAGTTGTTTTTGTATTCCTGCAGCAACCTGTGGGCGATCTCCAGCTCACGCTGAGGCTGGCTGTGAGGCATATTGTGGCGGCGTTGAAACTCGGCCGGCAGCAGTTGGTTGATCGCCACCGCGGCGGGAAAGTTCTGGCTGTGCATATCGACAATCCAGAGCTGATCAAAGCGCAGCCCCGAGCCTTCAAGCAGGCCGAGAATCTGTAGTGGCGCGTCGGCGGTCTGCGGGTGAAAGACGGAATCCTGTGCCAACTGCTGCAGATGTTTAAGCGCAGTGGTCAGGCCCACTTCAATGCCAAGATTGTCCAGGCCGCAGAACTGCTCCAGCAGTCGATTCCAGTGCTGACGCTGTTGATACTCGAGACTATTAAGGGTGCGCTTGCCAGGCCAACCGAGGTCGTCTAGATAGTGAACAATAAAGTCGGCCCAGGCCGAAAAGCTCTGCTGGCTGCTGATTTGACGGCGCTCATAGTCGCGCAGTTTGATTAACGGTTTTAGCGCGCTGGTTTCAGATTCCTCATTCGATACCTGATCGGTCGTTTCGGCGGGCATAAGCGCGGCAATAAACTGGCTCAGGGTAAAGTCAAAGCGATTGCGTTGTCGCAAGCGCAGTTCACTGTCAGCGCGAAAGACCAGCGGCTGTTGGTCGAACAGCGACCAGGGTGAGTAGAGCAGGTGCAGCCATTCGCTCAACGGGCGTTTGTCCTTCAATAGCCCAATCATCAGCAGTGCGGTGCTGACCATCGGTGTGTCGCGCAGAGCGGTACCAGCGGAAATATTGGCCACCACGGCTATCTGTTCCGCAGCCAGCGCCTCATTGATCACCCGCGTCACCTGCTGCAGGTTGCTATTCAGCTCGGGCACAATAATGCCAATCCGCTGCTCGGGATCGGCTTTAAGCTGCTGTGCCGCCCAGGTTGCCGCCAGCCGCAGCTCCTGTTGCGAATCCTGGGCCTCGATACGAATCACGCTACTATTCTGTGGTGTAGATTGCAGCGCACTGACCCGAGTTGAGGCGGTTGCAATAATCTTTTCCTGCAACGGCGGTATGGATTGAAAGCCATAGAGCACAATCTCTTTTTCAGCGGGCAGGGCGCCGCACTGAAAACCCTTGGCCACCAGTTGCCAGCTGCGTTGGCTGGTCAGTAATCGGTTGCGCCGCAGCAGTTCATCGTAGCGCCCGCACCAGCGCATAAAGGTGGCAAGCGATGGGTTATCGGCTTCGCCGGCTGGTGGCAATTGTTCCAGAGAGAGATCCCAGTTTTCCAGGGTTTTTAACGTGTCGCTGGCCAGTTTGACAAAGTTACCGCGCTGTTCAGCGCTATCCTCGCCAATCGCGCGCTCCCAGTAATAGCGGTTTTGCTGCGCGCCAACCAGGGCCAGGCCTTCTGTCAGGGAATGTGTCAGAGAATGATTTTGATCCTGCAGCTCATCCCAACAGGCTTTTAACCAGTGATCCACCGAGTAGACCCGCGGCAGTTGCCAGGCGCGGCAATGATTGGCAGAGTCATGATGGATTTTGGAAGCGGATGCAGATATCTGCTCACCCCAGGCCTGCATAATCTTTGCCGCCAGCCGTTGATTGGGAGTCAGAATCAAACAGTCGCGCTGAATGGCATCGCGGAACAGACTGATATCAATAAGAGGTGGCAGCATGGGTGATGGTGTTGTCCGGGCTGGTTTTTATAAGCGATGCACTGTGGGCTCTATAATCGCAAAACAGCGGTGCAATTGACAGAGGACTGATACAATAAGCCGATGCAATTTTCTCTCGATCTTATTTCGCTTTTCTTCGCTCTCGCAGGATTTATTCTGGGGGCTGCTTTAACCGTTGCGCTGCTGCGGGGACGGGCATCAAGCCTGCAGGCAGAGCTACTCAATACCCAGCAGCAGTTGGCCAAACTTGGCGCCGAACAGGAAAAGCTCGAAGCGCTGCGGCGAGAGCTACTGGTTGGCAACAGTGCCCTTGAACAGAAGCTGCTCAGCCAGCAGAGCCACTACCAGGAACAGATCGCGCTGCTTGCGGATGCCAAGCAGACCCTGAGCAAAGAGTTTGAAAACCTCGCCAACCGCATTTTTGATGAAAAGCAGAGCAAGTTCTCGCTGCAGAGTAAAGAGGCGCTCGAGGTCACTCTGAGCCCGCTGCGCCGCGATATTGGCGATTTTCGCAAACAGGTGGAGTCGGCTTACGACAAGGAAAATGCCGAGCGCAACAAGCTGGTGGGGCAGATTAGTGAACTGCAAAAGCAGACCATGCAGGTCAGCGCGGACGCTGTTTCACTGGCCAATGCCCTACGTGGCGACAACAAGGCTCAGGGCAACTGGGGCGAATTTATACTTGAGAAACTACTTGAAGATTCCGGCCTAACTAACGGGCGCGAATACAGTACTCAGGTGGCAAAAAAGGATGAAAGCGGCAAACGACGCAACCCGGATGTGATTGTGCACCTGCCAGAAGGGCGCGATATTGTGATTGATGCCAAGGTTAGTCTGGTCGATTACGAACGCTATTTTCATGCCGAGGATGAGGACGAAAAGCAGCTCTGCCTGCGCCAGCATCTGAATTCCCTGAGAAGTCATATCAAAGGCTTGAGCAGCAAGGATTATGAAAATCTCGATGGCGTTAACAGCCTCGATTTTGTGCTGATTTTTGTTCCGGTGGAATCGGCCTTTATGCTGGCTCTGGATCACGACCCCGAGATGATGCGCGATGCCTATGATCGCGGCATTATTCTGGTTAGCCCCAGCACATTGATGGTTACCTTGCGAACAATTAAAAACCTTTGGCGCTATGCCGACCAAAATCGCAATGCTCAGCTGATCGCCGACAAGGCGGGCGGGCTCTACGACCAGTTTGTACTCTATATCGAGGCGCTGGAGGATGTCGGCAAACATATTGAGAAGAGCCAGGAGGCCTGGGAAACCGCCCACAAGAGGCTCTCCAGCGGTCGCGGTAATCTTGTGCGACGCACCGAGGAGCTGAAAAAACTCGGCGCCAAAGCCAAAAAGAGTCTGCCAGACAATATTCTTGCCGCTGACCCGACACTGCAGCTGGGTTCCGATCTGGAATCAGACCCGGACAGCGATCCAGATAGCTAAAATAACAGTACCAATACCAACACCAGTACCACTATCAGCAATCAAAAGGACCAATCAGTTTGAATCCGATTATTTTAGCTGCTGCCGCTCTGGCACTGCTTGTACTGTCTCTTTATGCCGCTTATCTGGCGCTGCAGTTGCGTGCACAGAGTAAGCAGCGCGAAGCCAGCGAGCTTGAGCTGGCGGCGCATTTAGAGGGTAAAGAAGCTGAAGCGCGGCAGTCGGTGCAGATAATTGCCCGCGCACTGGTGCAGAAAGATCTGAGTGAGACCGAGGCCGCCATGCGCATTGCCTGGCTATCGCAACAGATTAGCCTGAGCCCGGATGAGGCTACTCATTTCACTGTGTTTCAGCAGTTGGCTGAAGCCACTGCCCATATTCCCATCCTCGATGACTGGTCGGCTCTGAGCAAGCTGGAGAAGTTGCGTCTGGATGTGGAGCGCGAGGATATTGAAGCGCGCTATCGCGAGGGTGTTCAGGCCAGTGCGGTGCAGTTGGTCAGTATCCGTCAGTAGCGGTTGTTAACTTCTCTCAAAAACCTTAAACCTGCTATTACCAGCCTCACTGACCGCTTGGTTAAAGGCGTCGTTGTAACAGCACGCCGCTTTCAAGATGGTGGGTCCAGGGAAACTGATCAAAGATAGCGCTGCGAATTATAGCGTGGGTGCTGTACAGGCTGTCGAGATTGGCGCGCAAGGTCTCGGGGTTACAGGAGATATAGAGAATAGTGTCAAAACGCTGCGCCAGCTCCAATGTGCCCTGATCCAGTCCAGCTCGCGGCGGATCGACAAAAATTGTTGAAAAACCGTAGCTCTGCAGGTCGATCTCCGCCAGCCGCCGAAAGGGTCGCTCGCCATTCAGGGCCTGGGTAAATTCCTCGCTGGACATACGCACCACCGAGACATTATTCACTCCGTTCAAAGCAAAATTGGTCTCTGCCGAGCGCACCGATATTTTCGAGATCTCGGTCGCCAGCACCTGATTAAAGTGCTGCGCCAACACCGCGGTAAAGTTGCCATTGCCGCAATAGAGTTCCAGCAGATCACTATTGGTCGGCGCGGCCTGCGCACAGCAATCGCTGGCCCAACCCAGCATTTTTTCATTAACCCGGGCATTGGGTTGGGTAAAGCCGGACTCAACCTGCTGATACTGATAGGCCACGCCATTCACGTTCAGGGTCTCGGTAACATAATCCCGCTCCACAACCAGCTTCTGCTTGCGACTGCGGCCAATAATCCTGATCTTGAGTTGGCTCTGCAATGCCTCGGCGACTTGCAGCCATTGGTCATCCAGAGGGCGGTGATAGATCAGGGTAACTAGTGCTTCACCACTCAGGGTGGTCAGGAATTCAACGCTAAACAGCTTGCGACTCAGCACGGTTGATTGGTTGATGGCCGCCAGCAGGCCGGGCATCAGTTGGGTGATCAGTTCACCGGCAATCGGAAAGCTATCGATAATATAGGGGCGTTTTTCTCCCGGGCGATTCATGGCGTAGTGGGCGCGACCATCCTGGTGCCAAATGCGAAACTCGGCGCGCAACCGGAAACCGCTGGGGACTGAATCAAAGACTTCGATCTCAGGGAAATCCAGCCCCTTCATCAGGGCTTTAAAGTTGTTGAGTTTGGTTTGCAGTGCGCTCGCGTAATTGGCCGGATCCATGCTGGTCTCGATTTCGGTTGCGGTTTTAGTCGTTGTGGTTGTGGTCATAGTCAGGCTTATTTTTACAGGCTTAGTTTTTACAGGCTTAGTTTTTACAGGCAATTTTTGGGCTTGGGCAAGCCGGCATAGCGCGCCACCAACTTGGCCGGGCTACCGGGAAACAGCTGCAACAGATAAATGCTGCGGCCTTTGTCGAGCCCACATTGCTCGGCCACAGTTTTACACAGCGGGCGCATGGAAGGGGAAAAACCATATTGGTCAAAAAAAGTTCGCGCCGCCTGCAACACTTCGATATGGTCGTTGCTCAACAGCAGCTCTTCGCCCGCGGCAAGCTGCGCAGCGCTCTCCGCCGACCAGTCGGGTAGTTTATTGAGATAACTTTTTTCGCTCATATTGGCAGTTGGCCCGAACTCAGATTCCACTCAGAAAAAGCAGCATAATTAAAAAAGGCCCCAAAGAGGGGCCTCTATAGTAGCGCAAATAACTAGTCGTCGCTGCTCATGCCAAACAGCTGCAGCAGGCTGAGGAACAGGTTATAGATCATCACAAACAGCGTCACCGTGGCGGAGATATAGTTGCGCTCGCCGCCGTGGATAATGGCGCTGGTCTGCCACATAATCATGCCAGTTGAAATCAGCGCAAAGGCGGCGCTGACAGTCAGCGCCAGGGCCGGAATCTGCAGGAAGATATTGGCAATCGCGGCAATAAAGGCGACCAGCATACCGGTCATCAAAAAGCCGGTCATAAAGTTAAGGTTTTTACGCGTGGTCATCACATAGGCGGACGAGGCAAAGAACACCAGTGCGGTTGAACCCAGCGCCATCATAATCGGCTCGCCGCCGCGCATGGCCAGGTACATATTCAGGATTGGTCCGATGGTAAAGCCCAGCCAACCGGTCAGTGCAAATACCCAGAGAATACCCGAGCCATTGTTTTTGTTTTTCTCGGTCATCCACAGGCACAGAAAATAGGGCAGCAGTGTCCACAGACCAAAGTAGGGCACATTGAGGCTCATGGCCAGGCCGGCCATCGCCGCACTAAAGGCCAGTGTCGCGCCGAGCAACATATAGGTGTTGCGCAGCACTTTAACAACCGCAGGATCCAGGGCGGTGCTTTCAATGCCGCTGGTTTGGTTGCCTGAAATCGCTTTGGCGGTGTATTTATTATTTTCCATGTTGCAGTCCTCTTAAACAGTAAATATTGGGCGTATCATACCCTGTCGGCGGCGTAATGCCACTGTCTGGAAAGTCTGTCGCAGTTTATCTGCGTCACTCTTTATGCGCGATATTATGCCGCCGTTGGATTGTTCTCGGCATCGGGAATGGGAAACGATTGCAACTCACAACCCTCGCCGTTCATGACCAGAACCCAGCCGAAATCGTGCCAATCTCCCAGAACAATACGCTCGCCAGCATCCAGCGGATGACGTCCGGGCCGGTGTGTGTGGCCGTGAATCAACAGTGGTACCTGGTGCCTGGCCATCGCTTCATCAACCGCTGCTGCGTTGACATCCATAATCGCCGAAGCCTTGTTGCTGTTGGCGGCCATGCTTTTTGCCCGCCACTCCGCGGCGAGTCTTTGTCTGCGCTTTAATGGCAGGTGCGACAGGCACCACTTGTAGACCGGGTTGCGCGCCTTGCGACGAAATTGTTGGTAGTCGACATCATCGGTGCACAGCGTGTCGCCATGCATCAGCAGCGCGCGGTGGCCGCGGTATTCGAGCAGATGTTCGTCGCCGAGCAGTTCGGCGCAGCAGTGATGGGCAAAGCGTTTGCCGAGCAAAAAGTCGCGGTTGCCGTGCTGAACATAGAGTGCAACGCCGAATTCGCTGAGTTGCCGCAAACTGTCCTGAACCTCGCGGGCCAGCGGTGTTGGATCGTCGTCACCAACCCAGGCTTCAAACAGATCGCCGAGAATATAAAGTGCGTCGGCTTCCATTGCTCGGCCGCGCAGAAAAGACAAAAACGCCCGGGTCACTGCCGGGCGTTCGGGCGCAAGATGCAGATCTGAAATAAACAGTACAGACATAGAGTTGCCAGTGAGTGTTTACAGGACCCAGTGCTACTTGTCGGAGTAGGCGTCGCTGATCAGGGTTTCGGTGATCTCAATGCTCTCAACCGGCACATCCTGGTGGTAGCCAGAGCTGCCAGTTCTGGTCTTGGCGATATTGTTGACCACATCCATGCCCTCAACCACTTTGCCAAATACCGCATAGCCCCAACCCTGGCTGTTTTTGCCGCTGTGGTTGAGGAAGCCATTGTTGGCGACGTTGATAAAGAACTGCGAGGAAGCTGAGTGAGGGTCGCTGGTGCGGGCCATGGCCAGAGTGCCAATATCGTTGGCCAGACCGTTGTCGGCTTCGTTCTCGATCGGATCGCGAGACTCTTTCTCCTGCATATCGGCATCCATACCGCCGCCCTGAACCATAAAGCCGGGGATAACGCGGTGGAAAATAGTGCCGTTGTAAAAGCCATCACGAGCGTATTGCAGGTAGTTGGCGGCAGTGATCGGTGCATTGTCAAAATCGAGTTCGATAGAGATATCACCGTGAGTCGTGCGCAATGTGATCATAGGAAGTCCTGTGGATTATTTAAAACCGGCCCTGAAGCCGATGGTGGTGTGCGATTTAACTGCGCGCATTTTAAATGGGAACGCAGCGGATTAAAACCGGTCATTGTGCCCGGGCAGTCAAAGATCCGCCGAAAAGGGTATTTATTCGCCCGCCAGCCGGCGTTTTTGTTTATTGCACAGGTCGCTGAGGCTATACTCTCGGCCTTCTTTTACTGCCCAGAATCAAGTCAATGACCGATATTGAAAAACCAAGCAATTTTATTCAGCAGGTAATCAGCGCCGACCTCGAAGCCGGGCGCGTCGACAAGGTGGTTACCCGTTTTCCACCAGAGCCCAACGGCTATCTGCATATTGGTCACGCTAAATCGATCTGCCTCAATTTCGGTCTTGCCGCGCAGTTTGGCGGCCAGTGCAATTTGCGTTTTGATGACACCAACCCGGAGAAAGAAGACGACGAATATGTTCAGGCGATTATTGAAGATGTGCGTTGGCTGGGTTTT
>JALRJD010000335.1 GCA_023255165.1 Porticoccaceae bacterium
GACCGATCAGACTGAGACTTCGCCGGAATACGGCGCCGATTCCATCAAGGTTCTCAAAGGCCTGGACGCGGTGCGCAAGCGCCCCGGCATGTATATCGGCGACACAGACGATGGCACTGGTCTGCACCATATGGTCTTTGAGGTAGTCGATAACTCTATTGACGAGGCTCTGGCTGGTCACTGTTCCGAAATCAGAATTGTTATCCACCCGGATGAGTCAATCACGGTTTCCGATAACGGTCGTGGAATCCCAACCGAGATGCACGACGAGGGCGTTTCCGCAGCAGAGGTGATTATGACCGTGCTGCACGCCGGGGGTAAGTTTGATGATAACTCTTATAAAGTGTCTGGTGGCCTGCATGGCGTGGGTGTTTCGGTGGTTAATGCGCTGTCAGCTGAGCTGCGCTTAACTATTCGTCGCAATGGTAAGGTTCACGAGCAGCTCTATTCCCATGGTGTTCCTCAGGGGCCGCTCGAAGTGACGGGCGATACTGAAGAGTCTGGCACCCAGGTGCACTTCAAGCCCTCTGTTGAAACCTTTACCAATATCCAGTTTCACTTTGATGTGCTGGCCAAGCGCCTGCGCGAACTGTCATTTTTGAATTCCGGCGTGCGCATTGTGTTGTTTGATGAGCGCAGCGGCAAAGAAGAGGTCTACGCCTACGAGGGCGGGTTAAGCGCCTTTGTTGAGTTTCTCAATACCAACAAGACCACGGTCAACAAGATTATGCACTTCAGCGTTGAGCGTGAAGACGGCATCGCTGTTGAGGTTGCCCTGCAGTGGAATGATGGCTTCCAGGAAAATATCCTCTGCTACACCAACAATATTCCTCAGCGCGATGGCGGCACGCACCTGGCGGGCTTCCGTTCAGCGCTGACTCGCGGTCTGAATACCTATATCGAGAAAGAGGGCATCAACGGCAAGGCCAAGGTTGCAACCACTGGTGACGACGCCCGTGAAGGCCTGACCGCCATTGTTTCGGTTAAAGTGCCGGACCCCAAGTTTTCATCCCAGACCAAAGACAAGTTGGTCAGCTCCGAGGTCAAAACCGCTGTAGAGCAGGAGATGGGCGAGAAGTTCAGCGACTTCCTGCTGGAATATCCCCAGGATGCCCGCGCGGTGGTGAACAAAATGATCGATGCCGCCCGTGCCCGTGAAGCGGCGCGCAAGGCGCGTGAGATGACGCGACGCAAAGGCGCACTGGATATCGCCGGGCTGCCGGGCAAGCTGGCCGACTGTCAGGAAAAAGATCCGGCACTGTCTGAGCTCTACCTGGTGGAGGGTGACTCCGCTGGCGGTTCCGCCAAGCAGGGTCGCGATCGTCGCACCCAGGCCATTCTTCCGCTCAAAGGCAAGATTCTCAATGTCGAGAAGGCGCGCTTTGACAAAATGCTCTCCAGTGCCGAAGTGGGCACCCTGATCACCGCACTGGGCTGTGGTATAGGTAACGAGGAGTTTAATCTTGAGAAGCTTCGCTACCATACCATCGTCATTATGACCGACGCTGATGTGGATGGGTCGCATATCCGCACGCTGCTGTTGACCTTTTTCTTCCGTCAAATGCGTGAGCTGGTCGAGCATGGGCATATCTTTATTGCTCAGCCACCGCTCTACAAGGTGAGTCGCGGCAAGAGCGAGCAATATGTAAAAGACGATGACGCCCTTCTGGTCTACCTGACCTCAAAGGCGCTGGAAAATGGCAGTTTGCACGTTAACGCCACTGCGCCCGGTATTCAGGGTACAGCCCTGGAATCTCTGGTTGGGCAATTCCGTCATGTGATGGGGCTGATCGAGCGTATGTCGCTGGTCTACCCCAAAGAGGTGCTGCGGGCACTGGTCTATGCGCCCAAATTCTCCAACGAACTTCTGACAAATAGTGGCGATATGGCAGCCTGGTGTAGCGATCTCCAGGAAAAACTCCAGGAAGTGGTCGTTGGCACGCACCGCTACCAGGTGCTTGTGGACGAAGATAAAGAGCGCCAGATACTGCAGCCAAAAGTTGAGATAACCGCGCATGGTATCCCCAACGATCATCTGCTCAGCCGTGAATTTTTCGCCTCCAATGAATACAAGGCCATTGCCGGACTGGGCGAGATTCTGCAGGGCTTGATTGAAGAGGGCGCCTTTGTCCAGCGTGGTGAGCGCCAGCAACCGGTCGACAGCTTTGATGAGGCCCTTGACTGGTTGATGGGTGAGGCGCGCCGCGGTCTGAACACCCAGCGTTATAAGGGATTGGGTGAGATGAACCCAGGTCAGCTGTGGGAGACCACCATGGATCCGGATTCCCGACGCATGTTACGGGTCACCATCGAAGACGCGATCAAGGCAGATCAGATGTTTACCACCCTGATGGGCGATCAGGTTGAGCCGCGGCGGGACTTTATCGAAACCAATGCGCTGTCAGTGGTTAATCTGGACGTTTAAATCCTGAGGTCGGCCTCTATCTGGTGATCTGCGAGGCTGGTTCAGCAAGCAGATGCAGTGCGTTAGTGGGATGTAGGGCATCGCGTGGAAAGCCACCCTAAAGTCAGAGTGCCGTCGCAATCCACTGCCGCGCCTGTTCGGTCAGCTCCCGCGGATTACCCTCTGAGGTGTCAATTGGTGGCCCAATACTAAGGGTAATAGTGCCCGGCTTTTTAAGCCAACTGCCTGCCGGCCAGCAGAGACCAGCATTGTGGCGTACGGGAAGAATCTGCACGCCCGCCGCCTTAGCCAGCGCCGCGCCGCTGGTCATAAAAGACCCCACCTGTTCCGTGCGGATGCGGGTTCCCTCCGGAAAGATCACCACATTAATGCCTTGGGAAAGACGCTGTTTGCCCTGCTTCAGCACCTGACGAATCGCGCCGGCCGGGTTGGAGCGTTTGATGGCGATGGCGCGCATAAAGTAGAGCCCCCACCCAAAAAATGGAATCCACAGCAATTCGCGCTTCAGGATCACGCTGGCCGGAACAAAGAAATATTGCAGAAAGAAGGTCTCCCAAGTGCTCTGATGGTTACTCAGCACCACGCAGGCATCCTCGGGAATATTCTCCAGCCCGACCAGTTTCACTTTCACGCCGCAGGTAATGCGCAGCCAGGAGATCAGCAACCTGTTGCCGGTGGTGACGCAGAGTTGGCGGTAGCGAAACGGCAGAAAACCGACAATGCACAGCGACAGGGTCATTAGCAGCACCAGCAGAATTAACCCGCTGTAAAAAAGTAGTGCTCTGATGCTCTGCCAAATCTTCGTCATCTATCCTTTAGTCCCGCCGGAAAAGCCGCCTTGGAAAACCACCTATTTACCGACCACCAAATGCGAAATATCGGCAACATTTAAAAACAGCTGACGCAGACTTTGTAAAAGGGCCAATCGGTTGGTTTGCACCGCGGGGTTTTCAGCCATTACCAACACATCGTCAAAAAAAGCATCCACTGGTTGGCGCAAAGTCGCCAGCGCTTTGAGCACACCGGCATAATCACGCTGCGCAAGCAGCGGGTTCACCTCAGTGTTCAAGCGCTCAATCTCTGCCGCCAGCTGCTTCTCGGCGGCGTCTTCAAACAGGGCTGGATCAACAACAGCGATCGCCGACAATTGCTCCTGCTTGCTCAGAATATTCAGCACCCGCTTGTTGGCTGCAGCCAGAGCCACCGCCTCGGGCGCGCGGGAAAACAGATCCACAGCCTTCACTCGAGCATCGATATCGAGCGGGTTTGAAGACGCCAGAGCGGCCACGGAAGCAAACACCTCTGGTGCGATATTTTCATCGCGATACCAAGCTTTAAAGCGTTCAATAACGTAAGTAAGCACTTGCTCGCAAAGCGCTTCATGAGCCGTTTTTATCTCCAGCTGCTGTGCTGCCGCAGCGATCGCCACCCTGAGATCAAGGTCGATGTTGCGCTCAATAATAATGCGCAAAATACCGAGACTGGCGCGGCGCAGGGCGAAGGGATCGCGAGAACCGGACGGCTGTTGACCAATGCTGAAAATGGCAACCAGCGTGTCGAGGCGATCGGCTAGCGCCAGAGTCGCGCCCACCGCCGTCGCCGGAATAATATCGCCGGCAAAGCGCGGTAGATACTGTTCCAGCAGCGCTTCGGCCACCGCACATTCTTCGCCGTCGTTAAGCGCATAGTAGCGGCCCATTATTCCCTGGAGATCGTCAAATTCACCGACCATCTCGCT
>JALRJD010000340.1 GCA_023255165.1 Porticoccaceae bacterium
AACGGTATCAGGGACCAGCTCTGTGGTCAGCCCGCGATCAATCGCTACAATGCCATTGACTTTCATCACGGCTAAAAACCGGTGAGCAAAGCGTATTGCCTGGCTAATGGTTTGCTGGCTCTGTTCATTTTTATGGAAAAAGTCCTGCAGCCATTCAAGACTTAGCGCGCTGGCTTCTGCGGGCCTGAAATTATGTAAGTCGAGGGCCATATCGGTGTCACGATGGGCCATTAATATCTCCTGGAAGGCAAAATAAAGGTCACTTCGGTAGTGCGCCCAAATCGTGTCTATATAACAGTCAATGCGTGTCGCCAGATCGCCTCGGTGCAGGGCAGGGCTGTTTATGCGCTCGAGATAGACCCGGTACGCACGCTCCAGAATAGCCTGAAGTATTTCGTTTTTACCGCCGAAATGATGCTGCACGGCTCCCCAGGTAATGCCCGCTCGCGCGGTAATCACGCTGGCAGACGCGGCCCTGAGCCCCGACTCTCTGATAATGCTGACAACCGCATGGATAATTCTGTCTCGGGTCGCTCTGGCTTTTTGCGCCTGCAGCGAGTTGCAGCGTCTGTCGAGCGGCATGGAAATCGCTTTAGCGGTCTGCATTGGCTGCCTGGCGCTCGATAAACTGTTGTTTAATCTGCCGCTTAAGAGGCTTTTTGGTGGCATTGCGCGGCAGTGTTTGAGTGCTAATATCAATATGCTGTGGCACTTTAAAGGCGGCTAGATGTTTGCTGCAATGGGCCTGGATATCCGCGATAGTCAGAGAGGCGTCTGCACTGCAGACAACCGTTGCGGCCACTTCTTCACCAAAACGGTCGTTGGGTATTCCAAAAACAGCGGCCTCTTGGCAACCGTCGAGAGACAGCAGGCAGTTTTCAATCTCGGCGGGATAAATATTTTCGCCACCGCGAATAATCATATCTTTTACTCGATCGCAGATAACCAGTATGCCCTCGGCATTGAGATAACCCACATCACCGGTTTTAAACCATCCCTCGAAAAAGTCATCCCCGGAAAGGTCACCGCTCACATAAGCCTGAATACAGGTGGGCGACTTAATCCAAATCTCCCCCGGCTCGCCGTCGGCTACCGGTTGACCGGCTTCGTCGCGGAAACTGCTTTCAATAATCGGGCTGAGAAAACCGGCTGTGCCAGGAAATTGACTCATTAACAGGCCAGTAAAAGCTGCGCCGGTGCCGCCTGTCTCTGTGAGACCCCAACCAGCTCCAGCCATTGATTTGGGGAGTTTGCTTTTATATAAATCGGAAAGTGCCGAGGGCGTGGCTGCGCCACCGGCACTGATGTTGCTAATACGGCTCAGGTCGAGTTTGTCTATATCCGGGTGCTGCAGCAGATCAAGCAACATGGTCGGTGCGCCCATCAGTACAGTGATGCCCTCATCTTTAATCAGGCGATAGGCTTCGTTGACATCCCATTTGTACATCAGGTGAATGGCGCGGCCGTATTTCAGGTTGACCAAAAACTGCGAGTACAGGCCGCTGATATGGAACAGCGGCACACTGAGCAGGGTTTTTGCCGGAACACCAGACGCCAGCTGCTCTGTCATGGCGTCGGTATTGGTCATATAGGTTGCCGCTCCAATAAACTCAATATTGAAAAGGGCCTGGCAGGCGCTGTAGTGGTCAAAAAGAACTCCCTTGGGACGTCCGGATGTGCCAGAGGTGAACAGCATGATCGCCGGATCTTCGGGG
>JALRJD010000165.1 GCA_023255165.1 Porticoccaceae bacterium
AAATGAAGGTATAAATCACAATGGCCGCAATGGGGTTAGCGAGAGACCAGAGCTGACCCAGCGCCGTTCTCCTGTACTTACCCCGAATCTCACGATTCGTGAGGTTTTGCAGGAGCTCCCTGGCCTGCCACAGCTCCTTGATGTAGCTCATCTGTGCAAAAGCCGATCAAGGTAGGTGCCATAACCGCTTTTGCGCAACGGTTCTGCCAACACCGCAAGCTGGTCATCGTTGATCCAACCGGCTCGCCACGCAATTTCTTCGATGCAGCCGATCTTGAGGCCTTGGCGCTCTTCGATGACGCGCACGTATTCACTCGCCTGCATCATCGACTCGAAAGTCCCAGTGTCTAACCATGCGATGCCTCGGTCGAAGACCTGCACTTGGAGTGCCCCCTGGTCGAGGTAGTGCTCATTGACGGTGGTGATTTCAGAGCATCAGCGCACCGCTGATTACTGCGACACCTCATTGACTGAGAATGGCCGCTGCAGCTACCCCCTTGAGCATGTTGAAAAACGCTGCATTGAAAATCAGTCCGGTGAACCGAAGAATATTATCTTCCTCACCTGCGACGTCACCGGCGTGCTGCCCCCGGTTTCAATTCTCAGCAAAGAAGCCGCCGCCTATCACTTTTTGAGCGGTTACACCGCACGGGTTGGCTCCACGGAGCTGGGCGCGGAAGCCGGTATTAACCCGACTTTCTCAACCTGTTTTGGTGCACCCTTTATGCCGCGGGCTGCCAGCGTCTATGCCGAGCTGTTGATGAAGCGTGTCGAAGACTTTGGTTCCAGAGTTTATTTGGTCAACACCGGTTGGACCGGTGGCTCAGGTGGCGCTGGTGGCAAAGGCAGCCGCTTCCCGATCCCAGTCACCCGAGCGATTGTTACTGCCATCACCAAGGGCGCGCTGGCCAGCTGTGAAACCGAACATCTGGATATGCTCAACCTCGATATTCCGGTTGCCATTGAAGGCGTTGACAGCAAGTACCTCAATCCACGTAATGCCTGGGAAGATAAAGCCGCCTACGATCAACAGGCGACTACTCTGGTTAAGCTGTTTGTCGAAAATATCGTCAGCTTTGCACCGTCGCAGGATATTCTCGATGCCGGCCCTAAACTTTAAGCAGTTAGGGTCATTTGCAACGGCAAAAAGTAACAGATATAAAAAAACCCGCTAACGCGGGTTTTTTTTATGCTGGCAGAAATCGTTTACTTACTGTTATCAAGAATATGATCCACTGCTGCTTTCACTTCATCATCACTGCAATCCATGCAGGTACCGCGCATAGGCATACCGCGAATACCATTAATAGCGTTGGTATACACCGTCTCCAAACCCTTCTCAAGACGAGCAGCCCAGGCATCGACATCACCAAATTTCGGCGCACCGGCAACACCGGAGCTATGGCAGGCAACGCAGTTGGTGGCATAGATATCGCCACCGTCACGGGCAGAAGCTGAGCCGCCCGCAGAAGCCACAGCAACCTGTCCAGCCATCGACACATGGCCGGCTGGAGCAATTCGCTCAGCAACCTGCTTTTCCTGCGCTGCAGTCAAACTGACCGTTTTTTCGCCTGACCCGCAGCCCCACAAAACGGCACTGGCGATAGTGATCAGAACAAGGTTTTTCAATCGGCTGTTCATGAAGTTATTCATTAAAGAGGATCTCCGGTTACTGGATGTTTTAAATAGCGCTAATAGGGGCTGAACTAAATTTGGCCGGCATTATAGCCTGCAATGATTAAATACTCATTATCAATACGCGAATTTTTGCCATTTGTATCGCCTGACTAGCATTAGTATCGCCAAGCTAGGACAAAGAGAGAGCACTATCAGGCCAGCGGTCTAATGCCCACCGCGTGACGCAGTCTGGCAATCATCTCACGGCTTTCACTGCGCGCTTTCTCGGCGCCCCGGCGCAACACCATTTCGACTTCGGCCGGATTTTTCATCAATTCATCATAGCGCTCGCGGGCCTCAGCCAGCTGACCGTTAACCAGTTCAAAGAGCTGCTTTTTCGCCTCACCCCAGGCAATGCCATTGGCGAATTCCTGTCGCATCTCGGCAGTCTGCTGCTCGCTGGCAAAGGCTTGCCAAATCTGGAATACCGCGGAGCTATCGGGGTCTTTCGGATCGCCGGGTTCAAGCAGATTGGTTTGAATCTTGTTGATATGTTTCTTCAGCTGCTTCTCGGTTAAAAACAGCGGAATGGTATTGCCGTAGCTTTTGCTCATTTTGCGGCCATCGAGGCCCTGCAACACGGCGACATTATCATCCACCACCGCCTTGGGCAGCACAAAATGCTCACCGTAGTGGTGATTAAAACGCTGGGCCACATCACGGGCCATTTCAACATGCTGAATCTGGTCACGACCCACCGGAATCTGGTGAGCGTTAAACATCAGAATATCCGCGGCCATCAGAATCGGATAACTAAACAACCCCATGGTGATGCCGTGATCAGCATCTTCACCCTGCTCCTCATTGGCCTGCACCGCGCCCTTGTAGGCGTGAGCCCGATTCATTAACCCTTTGGCAGTCATGCAGGTAAGAAACCAGGTCAGCTCGGGAATTTCCGGAATATCCGATTGCCGATAAAAGGTCACGTTGTCCGTGTCGAGCCCCAGAGCAAGCCAGGTGGCGGCGATCTCCATAGTCGAGCGCTGGACCATCTCCGGGTCCTGGGATTTGATCAACGAATGATAGTCGGCCAAAAAGAAAAATGACTCAAAGTCGCCGCTGCGACTGGCTTCGATAGCCGGGCGAATGGCGCCCACATAGTTGCCCAGGTGCGGGGTTCCCGAGGTGGTGATGCCGGTTAAAACTCGTTGTTTACTCATAGTAACTCAGTACTTTTCGGTGTTGTCATAACGACTAGTTTTATCAAACCGGCTATCTTAATCGATTGCCATAATCGATTGCCATAATCGATTGCACGTAAAGGCCTAAACAGCTGTTGAGGCTTATTTGCCCTGCTCCAATTACGCTGGCTCGTCGGCGATAGCCACCGCCAGGCGCCCGGGACGATTGTAGAACTGCGTTAGCACCCTGCTCATACGCAGCGGATCCTGCGCACCGGTCAGCTCGCGACAGGAGTGCATGGCGAGCTGAGGAATACCCACATCCAAGGTTGGAATACCGAGTTTCGCCGAGGTTACCGGGCCAATGGTGCTGCCACATCCAAGATCACTGCGAGTGACAAATGTCTGAACCGGCACATCCACTTCGGAACAGAGCTGGCGAAACAGGCTGGCGGTGATGCCATTGGTAGCATAGCGCTGACTGGAGTTAACCTTGATCACCGGGCCGCCATTGAGAGATGGGCTGTGACCGCTATCGTGCTTGCTGGCGAAATTGGGGTGCACCGCGTGCGCATTGTCGCAGGAAATTAACAGCGACGCGTCGAGAACCCGGGTTCTGCTAACCCGATCATCGGTGGCGGAGAGGCGCTCAATAACCGACTCCAAAAAGGGCCCGTCGGCGCCGACCGCGGAGACACTACCCACCTCTTCGTGGTCGTTGCAGACCAGAACAGCGGTGCAACTGGTGTCGGCAGCGATAATTGCCTTGGTGGCGACAAAGCAGCTGAGCAGATTATCCAGCCGCGCGGAGGCAAAAAACTCCTTTTCCAGGCCGATAGTAGCCGCGCCCTGAACATCATAGAAACAGAGTTCATAATCCATCACCTGCTCGCCCTCGGCTAAAAAGCGTGCGGATAACAGCTCGCGAAAATTGGCTTTGTCGTCGGCCTGCATCAGAATCGGAGGTATATCGGTCTGGGCATTGATCGAGCGATCTTTATTGGCCTCGCGATCGAGGTGAATGGCCAGGCTGGG
>JALRJD010000323.1 GCA_023255165.1 Porticoccaceae bacterium
CCGAGCGCTGAAAGGCGCAAAGGAATGGAACCGCGAACAAGGGTCTGCTGATGCTGGGCTCACAACCACCCAACCACCCAACCACCCAACCAAACACAAAACCAAATGGATTCCTTCGGTCTCTGCGTTCCCTCGGAATGACGGGTGGGAAGTACCCTCGGAATGACGAGCCAAAAAGTGCTTCCCCGGAATGACGAGCTAAAAAGGCGCCGTCGGAATGACAAAATAAGCGTCCTCGAAATGAACGGAATAGGCCGCTTGGAATATGGCCGCTAACAATCCCGCAGCGCCTGAACACCAACCGCCGCGCCCTCAAACTCCGCCATTGCATCGAGTAGACTATCCCACAAAAACTCCACTGAACTACTATCGCTAAAAATCGAATACGCCAGCGTATCCGCGTAATCATTGCGCACCAACACACCATTAATTTTGGCGATTGAGGTCTGCGCAATGGAGCCATTAGCGAACTTGTGGGGCCGTAAATCAACACCACAAACCTTGGATAGAGTCTCCGCCGCAGCGCTGCCGCAGAGCACCAACCAACTGTGACTGTCGCGGCGGGGCAGACTGTAAACACGCTCCGGCAGCGCGGCCTGATCGAGCAGGTGAGCAACATTGGCAATCTGCTCAGAGAGTCCAGACAGGTTACTCGCCAACAGCAGTTCACTTTGCGACAGTCGCGCGATCAATGTGCCATCGTGCTGCACAGTAGCCTGATTCGGTTGCGCAGGAAGTTGCATGCCCAGAGCGGTTGCCCAGTCCGGGGTGCCGACACCTTTAAAGCCGATTCGCGGCAGCGTTGAGAGGTCGACAAGGGCAAGCTTTTTCGCCTGTGCCAGTTCGTTGATGCTGTCGCCGTTGCTATTGGCATATTTGGATGCCAGCGTGCTATCGGCAATCTGCTCGAACTGAGCGCCGAGTTCAAGGTGACGGCGATAGAGTTGGCTGCGGCGCAGGGAGGCTGTGACGACCGTGGATGACATAATCAAAGCTCCTGACGCTGGGTTTCGGGGTCGTAGAAGGGCAGCGCAACCACCAGGGCATCGACCATCACGCCACCGCTGGATTTAATGGTAAAGCGGCTGCCAGCCTGCGCTTTTTGCGGCTCAACATAGGCCAGCCCAACCGGCTTGTTGAGGGTCGGCGAGTAGTTGCATGAGGTGACGCGGCCAGTCATGCGATCTCCGTCGAGCACCAGATGGCTCTCGAGTGGTATCGGCGCTTTGGGGTCATCGACCACGAAGCCAACCAGGCTGCGTTTGAGTGGCATCTTGTCGAGTTCCTGAATACTGCGGCTGCCGACAAAGAACGGTTTCTGACGGGCGATGGCCCAGCCCATTTGCACTTCCGTCGGGGTCGACATGGCATCGCTGTCCTGGCCGATAATAATATGGCCTTTTTCCAGACGTAGAACACGCTGTGCCTCGATGCCAAAGGGCTGAATATTTTGCTCAGCGCCGGCCGCCATCAACGCATCCCACAGCGCTTCACCAAAATGTTGTGGCACATGCACCTCGAAGCCCAGCTCACCGACAAAACCGACCCGAATCACCCGCGCCGGA
>JALRJD010000332.1 GCA_023255165.1 Porticoccaceae bacterium
GATGGAACAGACGGCGTGCAGTTCCTCATTGAAACTGCGCGAGCAAACCCCGGATGCCATCTTGTTGTCACCGGACCGATGACAAATATTGCCCTTGCGTTGCGGAGCGACCCGACTCTCGGGGACCACATCTCCGGAACATTGGCGCCACCAAAGGGTAACCGCGGGTTTTGATAGCGGTTAGGGCGCGCATCGCTAAACTCGCTGACCGGTGGAAAGGCGCTGCTGCTCTGCTCGACCAGTTCTTTGCCGTCAATCCCATAGACCGAAATACCTTTTTCAAAGGGTTGCAGGGCAAAGGGCGCATCGCCGGAATGGCGGTTGCGTAGAGCGCGGTCGTAGAGGCGGTATTGGGTTTCGCCGTTGCGAATACGCAGATCAAACAGCGTCGAAACCCCTTTGTATTTCAGGCGCTCGGCGCCAGGCAGCAGATCATTGATCAGGGTGTAGCCATACATTAACGGGCGCCCATCCCAGCTTATCGATTCCACCGGCGGGCGGCCATCAACCAGCGACTGACTGCAGCGCTGACGATCTTCGACGCTGACATCGCTGGCATAGAAAGCTGCCCGACGCTGGTGGCACATAACATCGACAAAGCTCTGGTGCAGCCAGGGCTGCGCGTCGTCGTCAAATTGGTAGAAGGTCCAGCCATCACTGTTTTGGTAATATTTTTCGGGTACGCCGGGCAGATTGAACTCCTGAGGATTGGCGTCGACCAGCAGTAAAAAGCCGTTGCCCGCACCAAACTGAGCCGGTTCGTTCTGGCTCCAGAGATACTCGCCGTTGTAATACCAGGCCAGTACGCCGGGGCGGTAGTTGGCGCTAAAGGCTTTCATCTCGCCATCGCTGTCTTTAAAAAATGAGAAACCTGGTTTGGCGATACTGGCGTCGTAGTTTTTCACCTTGTCAAAGCTGGCGTAGGGGTCGCGGTATTCGAGCAGGTAGAAGTGGGGCACGGCGATACGGTGTTCGCCGCCGCTAATGGTAAAGCCCTGGCTGCTCCAGCCCTTGATCGCGCCGCTCTCAAAATCTTCGCGGTAGCCGAGCGCTGGCAGGGCGATATTGTCGACCAATGCGCCATCTTCCACTGCGGCGCCATCGGCAAAGTAGTGAAAGCGAATGGCAACCTGCTTGCCGCGAAAGGCTTCGAGATCGAATTTGGCGCTGATCCACTGAGCGCTTTCACAGGCGTCTTCTATGTTGTTGCCAACCCGATCCTCGGCCAATACTTTGCTGGCACTGGGGTCACAGCCTTGCGCGATTTCGACTTTGCCATCACCGTCCATATCGCCAGAGCGGCCGCTAAAGCCGGGCAGCGAGCCTGCGCCCTCATGGCCTTTTTTCGACGGCATACTGCTCTGAGTGTCGGCGGCGTTGTCTTTGTCGGTGGGCAGCAGGCGCTGATAGTCGCCACCATCAGCAGAGGCTTCTATATAGAGATAATCCCAATCCGATTCGATCTTGAACCAGGTGTCAAAGCTCAGAATCAGCGGCTGATTGGCCTCAATATTGCGCAAATCAAAGCTGCGACTGAGGAAATTGTGAAGATCATTGCCCTGGCCGCTGTAGGCGGCATATTTGCCCTGGGCAGTTCCCAGCGGCCCCAGATGTAGCTCACGGATTTTTGGGGGCAGAATTATCATGCTGGCATCGCAGACACCGGGGCTGTTGGTTGTACCTGGCTTGTTCGACCAGTCATTCATGGTTTTCAGATACATCGAGCTGCGCTTGTCGCCGCCAAACCCGGGCGGTCTCACTATGCAGGGCTGCAACCAGCCGAGCACCATTCGCGACCAGCTGCTCAGTTCCTGGGGCTCTGGAGAGGCGGTTGACGACATTGCCTCCCAGGAGGCGGTGGAGTTATTGGTCGAGCTGGCGTAGATATCGGGCAGCCCCAATGAATGGCCAAACTCGTGAATAAAGGTAGAGACTTCGGTGTATTCAGATTGCATGTTGTAGTCATACAGCCACAGACCATTGCCGATTTCGATGCCGCCGCGACCATTAACCATGCCCTCGATAATCGGGCCTTTGCCGAGATCGCGATTGAGCGAGCTGCGGTGTGGCCAGATGCGGTCGGCGCAGTCCTGCTCGGCTGCAGGCAGCGTATCAAAAACCGAGCTGTCGGCATTGGCGGTAAATTTTTCGCCGAGTTTATACAGCCCCTGACAGGATGACTGGCCTTTGCCGGCGTAGACAATGACAAGATGATCGAGGTAGCCGTCGGCTTCGGCGCGGTTGCCGTCACCATCAAAATCCTGCGGATCCCAGATATCGTAATCTCGCCAAGGAAAGCCGGGGTTATCGCGATAGGCCGCCTGCAGTGCATCGATCACCAGCTCGTCGGTATGGTCGTCGTTGCGCCAGCTGCCGTCGGCATTTTGAATGGGCCTTCCGTAATAAGAGAGTGGCTTATCGACTTTGGCGGTGGGCAAAACCTGGCCGGTGACGTTGTAGAGCCCCTTGGACTGATGGCGGTAATAGTGCGACAGGGTGCCGGGCTTGGGGCGCTTGACGCTGCCGCCAAACAACAGTTTTTGCAGATAGTCGCGGTTTTTGCGGTTCTGGTTTTTGTCGCCGGCAAAGCGATCATAGCCGAGCCCCGGAAATTCAACGGTGATGACCAACAGCCGATGAGGGCGATCGACACTTGCCAGCACCGGTTTGATCGAGTCGCTCTTGATCTGTGGGCTGCCGAGTTGGTCGAACTGCAAATTGGCCAGGTGATCGATCATGCGTTCCGCTTCAAAATCGATCGCCGCGCTGGCGGCTGAACCGAGCGTCATCGCGAGGCAGAAAAATCCTGCGCAAACAGACTGCTGAATTTTCATTTGTTTCTCCTGACGAGGTCTGGTTATTGTTATTATGGCGGCCGCACACAAGCATGACGATTATGAACCCCTTTGCCTTATAACAGGATATTAAATGTTCGGCTTTTTTGAACGTCTGGTCGACCCATTTCCGGGTCATTTGCCCCAACGACCTCCACGCGGAATTTTTGAATTCTGCCGTTATTACAGCCGCGGCATGGAGCGCTGGTTGCTGCTGATGGCGGTATTGACGGCTGTCACCGCGGTCTCGGAAGCCATGCTATTCGCCATTCTCGGTCAGGTGGTGGACTGGCTGGCGACCAGCAATCCGGCGACATTTTACGCCGACTCCTGGGGCACGCTGCTGGCCATGACGCTGTTTATGTTGGTGTTGATTCCGGTGGCCAATGCGTTGCACTCGCTGGTGGTGCACCAGACATTGATGGGCAACTTTCCGATGTCGGTGCGCTGGCAAACCCACCGTTATCTGTTAAACCAGAGTTACGGTTTTTTCCAAAATGAATTTAGCGGTCGCATCGCCACCAAGGTCATGCAGACGGCACTCGCCGTGCGTGACACGGTGATAAAACTGCTCACCGTTCTGCTATTTGTAGTGATCTATCTGACCACCATGTTAATTCTGGTGGCCAGCGCCGACCCGCGCCTGTGTCTGCCACTGCTGCTCTGGCTGATCGCCTATATCGCCGTGCAGCGCCACTTTGTGCCGCGAATGAAAAATATTGCCATGCTGCAGGCCGATGCACGGTCGTTGATGACCGGGCGCATTGTCGACAGCTACACCAATATTGTCACTTTGAAACTGTTTTCCCACAGCGCTCGCGAGTCGGCCTATGTCAAAGAGGGCATGAGTGAATTTCTCGGCACCGTGCACCCGCAGATGCGTCTGGTTACACAGCTGAATATCGCGCTCTGGACGCTGAATATGTTACTGGTCTTTAGTACTGCGGCGCTGGGTATTCATCTCTGGGTCAATGGCTCGGTAACCCCCGGTGCGATCGCGATTGTCATGAGTCTGGCGATCCGACTGACCGGCATGTCGCACTGGATTATGTGGGAGATCGGCAGCCTGTTTGAAAATATTGGCACGGTCCAGGATGGCATCAATACCATCGCGATTCCCCACGCGGTCACCGACAGTGACAGCGCAACAGAGTTGCAGGTGGCGCGCGGCGAGATTGAATTCAATAAAGTCAGCTTTGCTTACAACAGCGCAGCCACTGATGGCGGCGAACCAGTGTTTAATCATCTCGACCTCAGTATTGCCTCCGGTGAAAAAGTTGGCATTGTTGGTCGCAGCGGCGCCGGCAAATCGACTTTGGTCAACCTGCTGTTGCGCTTTTTTGATACCCAGAGCGGCGCATTGACAATCGATCAACAGGATGTGCGCGAGGTTACCCAGGACAGTCTGCGCAGCAATATCGCCATGGTTACTCAGGATACCTCGCTGCTGCATCGCTCGGTGCGGGAAAATATTATGTTTGGCCGTCCCGAGGCCAGCGAAGAGCAGATGATCGCCGCCTCAAAACAGGCTCAGGCCCATGAGTTTATTCTTGGACTGCGCGATAACAAAGGTCGCCGCGGCTACGACGCCCATGTTGGCGAGCGCGGTGTAACGCTCTCCGGCGGCCAGCGTCAGCGCATTGCCATTGCCCGAGTGCTGCTAAAAGACGCACCGATTCTGGTGCTCGATGAGGCCACCTCGGCGCTCGACTCGGAAGTGGAAGCGACCATCCAGCAAAGCCTTAATCAGCTGATGCAGGGCAAGACGGTGATTGCTATCGCCCACCGCTTGTCGACCATTGCGGCGATGGACAGATTAATCGTTTTTGATCAGGGGGAAATTGTTGAGCAGGGCACCCATCAACAGTTGCTCGCTGCCAATGGACTCTATGCCAGCCTCTGGAGTCACCAGTCCGGTGGTTTCCTCGGTCTCGAATAAAACATTACCGGTACTCACCACCCTATGATCACATTAACGGATATTGAGCTGCGTCGCGGCGCCAAATTATTGCTGCAAAACGCCGAGCTGGCGGTTCACCCTGGGCAGCATGTTGGCATTATTGGCGCCAATGGTTGCGGCAAGTCGAGCCTGTTTAAACTGCTAATGGGCGAAGTTGCCGCCGATGCCGGAGAGCTGTTTATTCCCTCCAACTGGCGTATCGCCCATATGGCTCAGGAGCTGGCAAACTCCGAGCGCAGCGCGGTGGAATTTGTGCTCGACGGCGATCCGGTGATTCGAAAAATTGAACAGGCCATTGAACAGGCACTGCAAACTGAAGACCACAACCGTCTGGCCCTCGAATATGAAAAACTCGATCTGGCCAATGGTTTTGATGCGCGCTATCGCGCCGAGCAGCTTTTGCACGGTTTGGGTTTTGCTCAGTCGGAACTGCAGCGCCCGGTCAACAGTTTTTCCGGTGGCTGGCGTATTCGCCTCAATCTGGCTCAGGCATTGATGAGTCCTTCGGATTTGATGCTGCTCGATGAGCCGACCAATCACCTGGATCTGGATGCCACCCTATGGCTTGAGCAGTGGCTGCAAAATTATCCCGGCACACTGTTAATTATTTCTCACGACCGCGACTTTATCGACAATGTTGTCGACCGAATAGTGCATGTTGAACAGTGCAAAACCAATTCTTATAAAGGCAACTATTCCGCCTTCGAACGCATTCGTGCCGAGCGCCTCGCACTGCAACAAGCCAGTTTTGAAAAACAGCAAAAACGACGCAAGGAAGTGGAAGCCTTTATCACCAGATTTAAGGCCAAGGCATCCAAAGCCAAACAGGCTCAGAGCAGAGTGAAAGAGTTGGCACGCATGGAGGAGATTGCTCCGGCGCATATCGACTCGCCATTCTATTTCGGTTTTTCCCAGGCGAAAAAATCACATAGTGCCCTCGCCAATTTAAGTCAGGCTGATTTAGGATATGCAAAAAAGACTATTCTTTCGCAGGTAAATTTTGATCTGCAACCGGGATCCCGAATCGGTTTGCTGGGGCCAAATGGTGCGGGTAAGTCGACATTGATTTCCAGTTTGACCGGTGACCTGGATTTGCTTAGGGGTGAAAGAGTCTATGGCGAAAATGTAAAAATTGGATATTTCGCACAACATCAATTGGAAGTTTTAGACTTACAGGCCAGTGCATTTTTGCACCTGCAGCGAATCAGTCCAAAATCCACTGATCAGGAATTGAGAAATTTTCTTGGCGGATTTGATTTTCATGGCGACAGGGCGCTGGAGCCGATCAAATCATTTTCCGGCGGTGAAAAAGCGCGCGTTGCGCTGGCATTAATTGTCTGGCAAAAACCCAATCTGTTGTTACTCGATGAACCGACCAACCACCTGGATCTGGAAATGCGTCATGCATTGACAATGGCGCTGCAGAGCTATGAGGGTGCGCTGGTGGTGATTTCTCACGACCGGCATCTGTTGCGCAACACCGTTGATGAGTTTTATCTGGTTGCGGATGGGCAGGTAAAAGAGTTTGCTGGCGATTTAAAAGATTATCAGCAATGGCTGAAAAATTTTAATCGTGTTCCAGTTGCTTCGGATTCGGAATCCGACGTTCGAACAGAAACCGAACGGCCAATGTCTGTCGATAAAAAGTGTCAAGCGGAAGTGCTTACCGCGGCGGAAAAAAAGCTGCAGCGTCAGCAGTCGGCGGATGCACGCAAAAAAGTTGCGCCGCTGCGAAAACAATCTTCACAACTGGAACATAAAGTTGAACAACTGCAGAAGAAGTTAGACGAGGTGGAAAAGTATCTTGCCGATGGTGAACTCTACAGTGAAGAAAATAAAGAACGACTAAAACAGCAATTGGCGCTGCAGGTTGATATCAAAAAACAGATCGCCGAAAACGAAGAGCAATGGTTTGAGATTCAACAGCAGATTGAACAGTTCGAGAGTTAAATTAACGACATTATTCTGTGCAGCCTGTCAACCAATGCATGATATTTCCACTGGATGAATTGACTTTATCTTGCTAGCATGTTCGGCCGTTTAAAATTTGGAATGGTAAATACCATGTTTAATTTTAAAAAAGACGTCGACGTGAGTTCTTCGATTCTCGAAAAGCCATCTAAACAGAGGCTGTCAAAAGCCAGCCTGTCTCATGGCCTCGAGGAGGTCGCCACCCGAGATTCTGCATCCACTGGAGGGAAAGCTATGATTGGTTCAACTGTTGTTATTGAAGGTCAGATTGTCAGCGGTGAAGCACTGCTTATTGAAGGCAAGGTGTCTGGCACTATTACAGCCAAAGAGCATGAAGTCACTGTCGGTCAATCCGGTGAATTGAAAGCCGACATCAGCGCAAAAATTGTGCGCATCGAAGGCAAGGTTGAAGGTGATATTTCCGGTGGAGAAAAAGTCATTATTTCCAAAACCGGAAATGTGCTTGGCAATATAGATGCTCCTCGCGTGACCCTGGAAGATGGAGCCAAGTTTAAAGGCAGCATCGAAATGGATCCCGATGACAAAGCTGTTAACCCGTCGCCAATCAAGGCGGTGGTGAGTGGCAAGCCGGATATCTTTTCCGCGGACGCGGAAGCAGAAACATCCAAAGTCAGTTAATTCGGGGCTTAGATAAAAAGATCGGTCTATCCGGAATTTACTATGTGCAGGGTGCAAGATGTATAGAGTTCAGGGCGCCAATGTTATGGTCAAGCCTGCCGACTGTCAGGAATATGCCCTATGCTCCCCCCTGCGCAGCAATCTTGTCAACGCGCTGTTTAACTCCCTGCAAACCGACCGACAGGTGGTAGTGCTGGATGTGGGCATGGCGATGGCGGCAACGGTTGATCTGTTTAGCCAGTTTAAAAGCAAGTTGCTGTTCGTTGATCTGTACTCGGAACCCTTTATCCGGGTAAACGATTTTGAGGCGGAGCAAAGCAGTCAGCAATCACAGCACCAGCAACTTGTGGCGCAATTCAGGCAGGCACTCGGGCTGGATAAAAATCTGATAATCGATATCTGCCTGTTCTGGGACTTCTTTAATTATCTCGACGGCACTCTGTTAAAAGCCTTTATCGAAGCACTCGAACCCAATATCGCGCGCCATACCCGTGGCTATGGCTTGGGCGTGCTCAACTCGCGCTGTCAGTTGCCACACTCCTGTTATGGACTGATGTCCGAAGATTGTTTAACCCAGTGTCCGCGTAGCGGTGAACCAAGCCCGGTCTACCCCCATTCCCAGCGCGACCTCAATAACTGTCTCAACTACCTCGAGATTGACAAGAGTCGACTCATGTCTGATGGCCGCGTCGAGTATCTGATTGGCTGGAGCGATCCGTCGGGTCGGGTTAAGCAGCCGATTTTTTAGACGCCAGTCAGCGATTATTTGGTTACACTGCGAGCCTGTTTGGCTAGAGAGCAGTATCCAGTCCAGCCCCATCCGGTGGGCGATTTATTCAAAAAAATACTAAACGCTTGTAAAAGCGGCGGGGGAAACGATGAAGCAGGCAATTATTGTTGGGGCCAGTTCCGGTCTCGGTTGGGAGTTGGCCGTTCAATTGGCGGATAAAGGTTACCAGCTTGGTGTGATGGGCCGTCGCGGCGCACTTTTACAGCAGCTGGTTGAGCAACTGCCTGGCGATCATTTTGTGCAGACAACGGATGTTACCCACGCCGAGCAATCTCAGCAGGAACTCGAACAGCTGATTGCCCGTATGGGCGATGTTGAATTAATTGTCCTCAGTTCCGGTGTCGGCCTCTATGAGCACAAACTGGAGTGGGCGGCCGAGCGCGAAATGATTGACGTCAATGTGCGCGGATTTGCCGCGCTGTCACTGGTGGCGATGGCGCATTTTACCCAGCGCGGCGGTGGTCATCTGGCCGGCATCTCGTCGGTTGCGGCGCATCTGTTTGGCGCCAAGACATTAACCTACCACGCCACCAAAGCCTTTGTGTCCAACTACCTTGCCGGCATGCGCTCGCGTGCGCGCAGATCCGGGTTGCCGATTACCATCACCACCATTGAGCCGGGTTTTGTTAAAACGCCGATGGTGCAGGGCACGCCGATTTGGATGGCGCCGGTTGAAAAGGGCGTTGCTCAGATGGTTAGCGGTTTGCTGAAAAAGAAAAATCATATCTTTATCACCAAACGTTGGGGTGTGGTCGCCCGTGTGCTGGACATTATGCCGCAGTGGTTGCTGAGCAAGTTTGTGTAGGCTGGTCTATTATTTGGCACTGTGCCATTTGTCAGCAGACTTAACCTGATAGAAAACCAAACAGCTTCTGAACAACGTGAAAAAAAGCGCCCTTAAAGTCGCCACTATTCGTGGCATTGTCGACATGTTGCCACTCAGCCTGGCGGTGCTGCCCTGGGGTATCCTGTTTGGCTCTCTGGCGGTGCAGCGCGGCTTTAGCTGGCTCGAAGCGCAGATGTTTTCCGGGATTATTTTTGGCGGAGCGGTGCAGATTGTCACTGTTGAGCTGATCGCCGATAACAGCTCGTTACTGACCGTATTATTTACCGCCTTTATTATCAGCTCACGCCATTTTCTCTATGGCCTGTCGCTGCGTGAGCGGCTTACCGCACAGCCGCTGCGCTGGCGCGTACCGCTGGGGTTTTTACTTACCGACGAGCTGTTTGCCTTATCCGGCCACCGCCGCGCCTATCTTGGCAAATTGCGGCTCTATTATGGACTGGCTGCCGGCGGCAGTTTTTATCTGGCCTGGAATCTGTGGACCTTTGTCGGCATCGTCGCCGGAGCCTCATTGCCGGATCTCACCGATCTGGGCCTCGACTTCGCGATTGCCGCGACCTTTATTGCGCTGGTGGTTCCAGGCATAAAATCTCTCGCCACACTGGCTGCGGTGGTCACCGGCGCGCTGTCATCGATACTGTTTACCCTCTGGCACTTTGAGCTCGGCTTGATCTGTGCCGCGCTGCTGGCAATGGCGGCGGGCTTTACCGTTAGCAAAATCAGGGCATCGGTATGACTATTGTGACGATCTTGTTGCTCGCCTGCGTCACCTTTGGCACCCGCTATCTGTTTTTGATCAAACGCCTGCCGATTCGTCTCAGCTCCGATCTGCGACTGTTGTTAAGTTTCAGTGGCCCCGGTGTGCTGGCCGCGATCCTGGCGCCGATACTGCTGGTGCGCAACGACCAGCTGCAGCTAACCATTTCCAACCCCTACTTGTGGGGCGCGGTCGCCGCCATCGTTGCGGCGTGGAAAAGTGGCAATATTTACTGGACGGTTGGCATCGGCATGCTAGTCTTTATTGGAGCCGGCCAGTTGTTTTAGCCGCTGTTCTGGTAATCGATACGGGAACGCCGCGGTCACCAAAATCAGCACAATTGTCACAGTGACTGCTTCCCGGCCACAGGCAATAACGCATAATTGTGGCCCGAGAATTTAACCCAATAGATTTTAAAAATCCTGATGCAGCCAGCGAAGGCCTGTTTCAGTCACCGAAAGAGAGAGTTCGACTATGATCCCACGCAAACTTTACGATTCAGACCACGATATGTTCCGCGACACGGTGCGTAAATTTCTTGAAGCTGAAGCGGTGCCCCACCATGAACAGTGGGAAAAAGACGGCATGGTCAGCGACGAGATCTGGTTAAAGGCCGGCGAGCAGGGTTTTCTGGCGCCAACTGTCCCGGAAGAGTACGGCGGTGTCGGTGTCGATTTCAGATACAACGCGATTGTTAACGAAGAGGTTTGTCGCGCTGGCTGCAGTGGCCTGGGCTGGACGCTGCACTCGGATATCGCTGTGCCCTATATTGTTCGCTATGGCAATGAAGAGCAGAAGCAGCGCTATCTGCCGCGCTGTGTCTCCGGTGAATTGATCACGGCAATTGCGATGACCGAGCCCGGTGCAGGCTCGGATTTGCAGGGCACCAACACAAGCGCTGTGCTCGATGGCGATGAGTGGGTTCTGAATGGTTCAAAGACCTTTATTACTAACGGCCAGAAGGCTGGGCTGGTTATCGTTGTTGCCAAAACCGATGTCAATGCCGGCTCCAAAGGCATCAGTCTTTTTTTGGTTGAAGCGGGAACACCCGGATTCTCCAAGGGTAAAAACCTCGAGAAGCTGGGCCTGAAGGCGCAGGATACCTCGGAGTTATTTTTCCAGGATGTCAGAATTCCAAAGGGCAACCTGTTGGGTGAAGAGGGTCGCGGGTTTGTCTATCTGATGCAGGATCTGCCTCAGGAACGTCTTTCTGTTGCGGTGAGCGCCAATGGTATGTGTCAGGGTGTGCTGGAGTCGACTATCGAGTATGTCAAAGAGCGCAAGGCGTTTGGCACAACGGTTGCGTCGTTCCAAAACACTCAGTTCAAGCTGGCGGAGTTGGCTGCGGAGGTTAGCTCAGCGGAAGTGTTCCTCGATCGCTGTACGGAGCTGTTGATTGAAGACAAACTGGATACGGTGACGGCTTCGAAGTTGAAGTTGCTGACCACCGATCTGCAGTGCCGGGTGGCGGATGAGTGTCTGCAGTTGCATGGCGGTTGGGGTTATATGTGGGAGTACAAGGTTTGTCGTGCGTTTGCTGATGCCCGTGTGCAGCGTATTTATGCTGGTACCAATGAGATTATGAAGCTGATTATTTCGCGGGATTTGATGAAGTAAACTCGCTTTAAACTCTGCTTACCCGAAAAGCTGTGTCTCTCTGAGCGCAGCTTTTTTCTGTCTGCGTGGCCAAATTTTCTTTCTCCTTGACCAAGTTACCCCGTTTGCCGAAGGAATCCATTTGGCTGGTATTGGTGTGCCCAAAACCTGGAAGACCTTTCCGATCGGCTCCATGGTCGGCCCAATTCACTAAGCTGCGGTAAACTCGCTGTCGCTCAAACAGTACCT